>DKKR01000037.1 GCA_002455375.1 Bacteroidetes bacterium UBA6661 | reverse complement strand
TTTACAAAGAAATAGGTTCTGATGTTCTGACCTTGTGTTGTGGTGAGTGTTCCTATTGCATAGCGGGCACCTTCCTTAGAAACGCCTTTATGGATTATGGTAAAACTTTTTGGTGCGTTTTTGCTAAAAAAATCTTTAAGTACCATTTCTGCCTGAGCTTTACTGTAAACTTCTTCCTGATTAAATATTGTCAAATCAACATTACTGTTAAAAAAACGTGCAATTTGTCTGGCATCGCCCGAACGAATGGCAGTGCCAATATCATCGAAAACATCAGCCGCCTTTACAACGGTAACTATCAGCATGACTGAAAGAAGAAGCTTGATGGTTTTTTTCATTATTGATAAATTATGTTTGTGAACTGACAAAAATCAAGCCAAGAGCCTATAGGAATGAAAAACTTATGAATGTGTTTTGGCATATTTCTTACAGTAATTATTAAGCACTTAAAATCAAATCCGAAACAATATTAAAGCATAAAAATTTACTTTCAAAACTTAATTTCAGATTTTTGTAAATAAACATTATTAGACAACGTAGTTATGCAAATCAAATTGTTGATGATAGGAAAGAATAAGGATAGCTTTGCCGATGCCGCAATAGCTGAATATGCAAGTCGGGTAGAGAGGTTTAACAGTTTTGAAGTCAAGTATCTGATAGAAGCAAAAAACAATAAAAACCTTACAGCAGCAATGGACGCTGAGGCTGAAAATATTTTAAAGGAGTTATTGCCAAATGACTATGTTATTCTGTTGGACGAAAAAGGCAAAGAATACACATCGTTACAGTTTGCTACAAAAATTGAGCAGCACCGGATTAAAAATTTCAGACAGTTGGTTTTTATTGCAGGTGGTGCCTATGGTTTTTCCGAAAAAGTTTATACACGAAGTAATGAACTGTTCGCCCTGTCAAAAATGACATTCACCCATACTCATGCAAGATTGATTTTTGCCGAACAGATTTACAGAGCCTTTACTATCCTGAATAATCATCCTTATCATCATATTTAATTTCATAGGCATACTATTTGGTAGGGGGAAAAATCTAATTTTGCGCTTTCAAATTTTTTTTANNTCAGCATAAACCTGTTGATTTATCAGTTTTAAAAAAAATGTCAGACACCATTTTCTACAGGGGGCCTGATGGTGAAGGAATTTGGAATAATGAGCATGGAAATCTTGGTCTTGCCCACAGACGATTAGCTATCATTGACCTTTCTGATCGAGCCCGGCAGCCAATGCATTATTTGGGACGATATACCATTGTCTATAATGGTGAAATTTATAATTATCCTGAATTGAAAGCTGACCTTGAAAAGAAAGGATATCAGTTCGTATCGCACTCCGACACGGAAGTGATTCTTGCAGCATTTGACAATAAGCGGGAAAAGTGTCTTGAAGATTTTGACGGTATGTTTGCCTTCGCAATCTGGGACAATCAATTGCAACAGCTTTTTTTAGCCCGAGACCGTTTTGGTGAAAAACCTTTACGTTACTATATGGATAGTGAGCGAATTGTTTTTGCTTCAGAAGTAAAAGCATTGTTTAAAGCCGGTGTTCCAAAGAAAGTTTCTAAAGAGAAAATGGAAAATTTCCTTGAGAATAATGTTTCAATTTATAATACTGAAACTTTTTTTGATGGAATAAAAAAACTGCCACATGGTCATTATGCTATTGTGCAGAATGGCAAAATTGATATCCGTGAGTATTACAGATTGCAATACAGGAACATTGTAGCCATGAACGATCATGAATGTGCGGAGGAGTTCAGAAGATTGTTTTTTTTATCTATAAGCAGGCGGTTACGAAGTGATGTCCCTGTGGCAACATCGTTTTCCGGAGGGCTCGATTCCTCGGGAATTGTGTGTGTAATGCATCAACTTAGAGAAAAAGTTAATTATAAATTATTCTCAGCCCGATTTGACGATGATGTAAAAGATGAAGGTAAATGGATGAAGTATATTACAGATTCATTCCATTTCCCTCAAATAAATAAACAGATTGAGCCTAAAGAAATTCTAGAAGAAATTGAAAAAATTGTCTATCATAACGAGATTCCAATTGGCTCAACATCGGTAGCAGCGCAATATCTACTTTACAAGGAGGTAAAAAATCATCATATTAAAGTTATTCTTGATGGGCAAGGCGCTGATGAAATGCTGGCAGGATATGGGCATTACCGTTTTCATTATTTAAACGACTTGTTGCTTCGTTTCAGAGTAATGGAATATATGAATGAGAGGCGGGCATATAATGATAGATATCAAAATTCACTTCCTATTGGCCCATGGCAGCTCACAAAAATGTTTCTTACAAAAACGGTAAGACCATTTGAGGATAATACACTCGGTTATCAATCTTTTAAAGCAGCACTTTTTAATGACATGGTACAGAATCTTCAACAGTTATTAAACTTTTCTGACAGTAATTCTATGGCTCATGGTGTTGAAGCCAGGCTGCCATTTTTGTATCATAAACTGGTTGACTTTGTTTTTTCATTACCTGCCAATCAGATTTACAGAAATGCAACCACAAAGTATGTTTATCGTAATGCCATGAAAGGAATTATTCCGGATGTTATTCTTAATCGAAAAGATAAATTAGGGTTTGCACCGCCTCAGGAACGATGGCTTCCGCAATTTAAGCTCCCTGAAAAGTCAAGACTTCGTGAAATGGGTTTAACCTATTCTGATAATCATTGGCGTAATTATATCTCAGAAGTTTTTTTAAAAGTAGCAGATACTCGTTACTGATTAGTCGGCTTTACGTAGTAAATGAGCTGTGTTTGCCTGTGCAGTTGGTGTGACAACAACATCATTTATGCAAACATGTGCAGGACGCGTTGCAACAAAATATACAATTTCTGCAATGTCGTCCGCAACTAATGGTTGAAAACCTTTATAAACAGCATTAGCTTTTTCAGTATCACCCTTCAGTCTAACCAAAGAAAATTCTGTTTCAGCGGCACCCGGATTTACTGCACTGACTTTTATTCCATGCTCCAGCAAATCAATTCGCATACTTTTCGTCAAAGCATCAACTGCATACTTGGTGGCACAATAAACATTTCCTTTCATGTAAGCATCTTTTCCGGCAATGGATCCTATGTTGATAATGTGTCCACTTTTTTGTTTTATCATCAATGGAATGATATTCTTAGTTACATAAAGCAATCCTTTTACATTGGTATCTATCATTGTGTTCCAGTCGTCAGTTTTGCCATCCTGAATCAAATTTACTCCTGCTGCAAGACCTGCATTATTAACCAATGCATCAATGTGTTTCCACTTGTTTGGAAGATTTTCAATAGCTTCCATAACTTGTTGTTCGTTGCGTACATCAAAAGGAAGACTGATAACATCTGCTCCAAGATTTTTTATTTCTTCTTCTAAAGTGCGAAGTCTGTCGGTTCTTCTTCCGTTAATAATGATGCTCCAATGGTGTTGTGCAAATTTTAATGCTATGGCTCGACCGAATCCCGCTGTTGCACCGGTAATAAAAATTGAAGGCATAATATTTATTTTTTTAAAAAATTTAACTTACTGTTCTTGTAGCTGTAACCAAAATAAATAACTAGTCCTACAGCGAGCCATATCGAAAATCCAATCCAGTTTGATATCCCCATTTCACTCATCATATAAAGGCAACACACCAACCCTAAAAGTGGAATAAGCGAAAAATTGTATTTCCATGTTAAGACACAAAGATACAGACATGAAATAATAAATATCCATGTAGGTATTTTATGTTTGAAAAGTTCTAATCCCGATTCGTAAATTTCTTTATGCGACAATCCGTATTCCGTTAGTTTTTGAAGATAAGTATCTTCCTTTAGTTGCGAAAGATAAGTGGCCAGATCATTGTCAGATGAAGCAAAAGCATCAGCATCTTTTAAAGAAACAGTGGTCATCAAATCTTTGATTCTTTCTGCCCCTAATGATGAAATCAGATTTTCAGTAGCATAGGGTTGTGGTGTGTTCTTTAAAAAATTTGTAACGCCTTCTTTATTATATGTCAATGAAAGTATCATAGCAACTATCAGCATTACAGGGAAAATAAATTTCGCATTTACATAAGGTGTTTTAAAACTACCGCGAGGTGCATTAGGAGTTATTTGCATTTTTAATACTCCGGCACAAACCAATACGAAGGCAAACAATGTTCCAATGCTGCAAAGGTCTGTCACCATGGTAAGGTTCATAAAAAGTGCAGGTATGGCTACTACAAACCCTGTTACTATAGAGGCAAATGAAGGTGTTTTATATTTGGGGTGAATGGTAGCAAATTTTTTCGGCAACAAACCATCTCTGCTCATGCTCATCC
The DNA here is from genome assembly GCA_002455375.1 of Bacteroidetes bacterium UBA6661. Classification (GTDB taxonomy): domain Bacteria; phylum Bacteroidota; class Bacteroidia; order AKYH767-A; family OLB10; genus OLB10. Next base: position 10,347 of record DKKR01000037.1, on the reverse strand, counting down.
AGATGCGTGGCTGACCCAATTGAAAAACCAATAAAACACTTGCCATAGCAACAATAGCGCTGACAGCAATAATTGCCGACATCCATTTTAAATTCAATGCACTGAAAACATATGCCAAAGGGTCACCTACGGCCAATGTGCTGTAGTTTACCATTCCTGTAAGAACTAATGCTATGGCAATATATAATACTGTGCATATTATTATTGCCCACATCATTCCGCGAGGTAAATCACGTTGTGGGTTTTTACATTCTTCTGCCGTTGTACTAATTGCATCAAAGCCGATGTAAGCAAAAAATACTGCCGACACACCTTTTAAAACTCCCGGAATGCCGTTGGGTAAAAACGGATGCCAGTTATCTGTATTAATATAAAACAACCCTACGGCAATTACCAATAGCACTACAGAAAGTTTTACGATTACCATGGCATTACCTGCATTTTTTGATTCTTTTATTCCTCTGTAAACAATCCAGGTAATGATGAGTATAATTAAAAGAGCAGGTAAATCAGCAACAATATGAAGCGGACCAATTGTTGGCGCGCCCTGCCATGCTAAATAGGCATCGCGCACACCGGCATCAAGACTTTCAAGTGTTCTTCCACTAAGCATCAGCGCACCTGCTTTGCTGAATCCTTTTGCGGCTGTGAGGTAATCCATTGTCATCCACAACGGCAGATGCATGCCCATACTATCGAGTAGTCCTGTTAAATAATCACTCCATGAAATGGCAACGGTAATGTTTCCAATGCCATACTCCATTATTAATGCCCAACCGATAATCCATGCTATAAATTCACCGAAGGCAACATAGCTGTAAGTATATGCGCTTCCACTAACCGGAACTAATGATGCAAACTCTGCATAGGCAAAAGCTGTGAAACCACAGGCAATGGCTGTAAACAGAAATAATAAAATTACACCTGGGCCACCTTGCGCACTTGCATTACCTATGGTGGAAAAAATGCCCGCACCAATAATGGCGGCAATGCCCAATGCAGTGAGGTCACGCACACCTAAATGCTTCGCTAATGAACCATGCTCTGAGGCATCTTCACCGGCACGTTTCATTATTTCATTTACTGTTTTCTTTCTGAATAAATTCATGAACAGTTTTTATTGTCAGGTCAAAAATAAAATAATTTTACCCGCAAGGACTTTTTAAAACAATTTGTTGATTAATTCATTTGTTTTTCCTGAAGTACTTCATTGCTATTGAATAGTTTTGCAGGCATCAATAATTTTTATTTTTATTCGTTTAATTTCTGAAAAACCGCAGGGTTATGAAAAAATTTCTTCGTATTACGATTATTGCCTTTGTAGTGTTGCTCGCAGCAGCACTGGTTGCACCCTTTATTTTTAAAGATAAAATTATTGCAGCCATTAAAAATGCAGCTAACGAAAACCTGACTGCGACTTTCGATTTTAAGGATTTGGATTTAAGCTTTATACGCAGTTTCCCCTCTGTATATTTAGCATTGAACGATGTTTCTATTGTAGGAAAAGATGTTTTTAAAGGCGATACACTCATTTCAGCTTCATCCGTTCAGATTAAAGCTGAGTTTTGGAAACTTATTACATCAGGAAATACGCAGATAAAATATTTCGGATTAATACAACCACGTATTCATCTTATAGCACTGAAAGACGGAAAAGTAAACTGGGATATCACCAAACCTGAAAAAGAAACCCCCGCAAAAGCCGAAGAGTCTTCGCCATTTCATTTTTCATTGAAGAAGTATGAAATAACTAACGGTTATCTTTCATATAACGATGAGGCTTTGGCAATGAGTACCGTACTCAATAATCTGAATCATACCGGTAGTGGTGACTTTACTCAGGATAATTTTCTGCTGAAAACACTGACTACAATTGATAAACTGACTTATACCTATGCAGGCGTGAGTTATTTGTATCAGGCAAAGGTTAACCTCAAAGCAGATTTGAACATTGAGTCTAAAACATCGAAATACACTTTTGCCGACAATGAATTAAGTATAAACGAATTTCCGCTAAATTTTTCGGGATTTGTTGCAATGCCTGCAGAAGATATTTCAATGGATTTGAAATTTAATTCACCACAAACAGATTTTAAATATCTGATGTCGTTAGTTCCGGGTGCGTATAATGAAAATTTTAAAGATGTAAAGACTTCCGGAAAGTTGGCCTGTAATGGTTTTGTAAAAGGTGTTTATTCAGAACATGCCATGCCCGGGTTTGGCATTAATCTTACAGTAGATAATGGTAATTTTAAATACCCTTCATTGCCTGCAGCAATCAATAATGTGAATCTGAAATTAGCTGTCAGCAATCCTGATGGTGAGCCAGATCATACCATTATCAACCTTTCTCAGGCACATGCAGAGTTGGGTGCAGAGCCTATTGATGCACGGTTGTATGTTACTACACCGGTGAGCAATGCCACTTTCGATGCAATGCTCAAAGGCACTGTTAATTTAGCCAACATTAAAAATTATATTCCTATGGATGAGCCTTCATTGTCAGGAATTTTCAAAAGCGATCTTAACATCAGCGGCAATATGAATGCTGTAGAGCAAAAACAATTTGAAAAAATTAAAGCTGATGGATGGATGTCGCTTACAGCTATGAATTATAAACCCAAAGATGGTCATTCAACAAAGATTAATGAAATGAAACTCAGTTTTAATCCCCGCACTGTTCAGTTAGAGAATCTGGATGCAGCAGTAGGAAAAAGCGATTTCAGAGCTAAAGGTGTAATGGATAATTTGTTTGGATATTATTTTAAGAAGGAATTACTCAAGGGTGAATTTACATTGAACAGCTACCTGATTGACCTCAATCAGTTTTTGTCTGATGATGGCAGTGCAGCAGCAACTGATACCACCGCATCGGGTGTTGCCGAAGTTCCTGAAAATATTGATTTCACACTCACTACTTCAATTGGCAAACTGCTATATGAAAACAAAGTCATTGAACAACTGAAGGGTAATGTGGCCATGCGCGACCGTACACTGGGGCTAAATGATCTTAATTTTAAAATATCCGGTGGCACAGTTGCCATCAATGGTGTTTATCAGACTAAGGAGCGTAATTCACCTTATTTCAATTTTGATCTGGCATTACAGAATTTTGATATTCAGAATACAGTTAAAACATTCAGTACAGTGAAAAAAGTTGCTGCTATTGCAGAAAGGTGTAATGGCAAATTTTCGTCTGCATTTAATGTCAGTGGCAAGATGGATGAGAAAATGGATCCTGTTTTATCTACATTGAACGGAGGAGGCAAGTTAACCACACAAACAGTATCGTTGAACAATTTTGAACCTATCAATAAATTATCTGATGCACTAAAGATGCCACAATACAAACAAATGAACCTGTCGAATGTAAATCTGTCTTTTAAGTTTAAGAACGGCAGCATTTATGTTGACCCTTTTGAAACTACCTTAGCAGGCAGTAGGGCAATTATCAGTGGTTATTCAGGTTTTGACCAAAGTATCAACTACGATGTGAAGTTGAGTATTCCTAAGGCACTTATGGGAAGTACAGCATCAGGTGTTGTTAACGGAATGTTTGCCGGTGTAAATAAAGCCGCAGGTACATCATTCACCATGCCCGACCCTGTAAAAATTNNACATTAAAGTGAACATGGGTGGTACAGTTCAAAAACCGGTAATAAAAACGTCACTTGCTGATGCAGGTAAAGGTTTGGCAGAAGGGGTGAAAGAAAAGGCTATGGAGCAGTTGGACGCCAAAAAAGAAGAACTGGAAGCCAAGGCAAAAGCCGAAGCAGAGCGACTAAAAAAAGAAGCAGAAGAGCGTGTGAAGTCAGAAGCCGACCGTTTGAAGAAAGAAGCTGAGGCCAAAGCCAAAGCCGAGGCCGACAGACTTAAAAAAGAGGCCGAAGAACGTGCTAAAAAAGAAGCCAAGGACAAACTGAATAATATTTTCGGGAAATAGTTTTGCCGGTAAGCAATTTTAGCAGTGCTGAAATCATTTTTCAGAGGGTAAAAGTGTTATCTTTGCACCCTCAAAAAAAACAACATGGGTTTGAAATGTGGAATTGTTGGCTTGCCTAATGTAGGAAAGTCAACATTGTTTAACTGCTTAAGTAATGCCAAAGCTCAGGCTGCCAATTTTCCTTTCTGTACTATTGAACCAAACATTGGTGTGATTACAGTTCCTGACGAGCGGCTGAACAAACTGGAAACATTGGTAAAACCACAGCGCGTAGTACCTACTACTGTAGAGATTGTTGACATTGCAGGTTTGGTGAAAGGAGCCAGCAAAGGTGAAGGTTTGGGAAATCAGTTTCTTGGAAACATTCGTGAGACAGACGCCATCATTCACGTGTTGCGCTGCTTTGACGACCCCAACGTAGTACATGTTGATGGCTCTGTAAATCCGGTACGCGATAAAGAAACCATTGACTTTGAGTTACAGATAAAAGACCTAGAAGCAATTGATAAAAAAATTCAGCGCATAGAAAAAATTGCCCGTGTTGGTAATGATAAAGATGCAAAAAAAGCATTTGATGTTTTGCAGGTGTTCAAGAGACACCTTGAAGCCGGTAATGCAGCACGTAGTGCCCCTGTGCAGCCAGAAGATTTTCAATACGTAGCAGATATATTTTTACTTACTGCAAAACCTGTATTATATGTTTGTAATGTGGACGAAAAAACGGTACTCACCGGAAACAAACATGTAGAGGCTGTTCGCGAATTAGTAAAATCAGAAAAAGCAGAAGTGCTGGTTATTGCAGCAGCTATTGAAGCAGAAATCACACAGCTCGATTCTTTTGAAGAGCGTCAGATGTTTTTGACAGACCTTGGGTTGACAGAGTCGGGGGTATCAAAACTGATTAAATCCGCCTATCGTTTGCTGCAACTGCAGACCTATTTTACTGCCGGTGAAAAAGAAGTGCGTGCATGGACTATCACCAAAGGTATGACAGCTCCACAGGCCGCAGGCNNATGCACTTCCGCTTCAACGTCTAACCCCTTTATTTTTTATGCCAGGGCAGCAGGTGATGAAATTCTTCAAGCACCCTAAAACGATACACAAAAGCCAAATATATTAAGGTGATAATTGCCGAACGGCTAACCATGTCAACAATTTTGTTTTCCATTACAGGCAAAAAATAGTTGACGATAAAACAAAAAACTATGGCTGCTGCAACAGGTATCATTTTTCTGTCGAATGGATGCAGGTTGTAGAACCTCCAGATAACGGTTGTCATAAAAAGGTTGTAGAGAATATAACAGCTTACAGTGGCAATGGCAGCACCGTTNNCTATTAATTAAAGTTCCGAAACTGATAATAAGCACTACAGATGCACCCTGCTGATATCCTTCGGGCAAAAAACTCAGCAGGTTAATAATGTTGATGTTGATACCCACAAACAACAAACCGCCCAATGCAAGCATGTATAATGAAGACTTGCGATAAATTTCTAATATCTCTTTTCTGTTGTTTTCGGCCCATGCAAAAGAAATTCGAGAGGCTGCAATCTTTTCCAATGCAGTCATAGGAGCCTCTATCACCGTTGGAATAAAAGCGGCAATAGCATACACCCCCACAAAACTTAAGGGCAGGTATTTGCCCAGCATGATGCTGTCAAGATACTTGAGGCCTATAGAGGCCACACCGGCAAACCATAACAAAAGACCATAGCTGATGAGCTTACCAGTATTTTTCTCCCGGAAATAGGCCCAGTCTATTTTAAACACAGGCTTGTCAAATACAAAAACATAAACAAACAACAATAGGAGTTGTATGCCATACAAGCCTACATAACATGCTATAAACTCATTGAGGGTAATCCATTTCAGGTAATATATGCTAATGACAACGATAACAAGCACCCTTGCCACAACATCATTTAAAAAAGCAGGTATGGTGGACTTGTAGTTGGCATAACAGTAAACATTCAGGCATGAAATAATGGCAAGAATAAAAGTGAGTGGAAATATATAGTAAAAAAAGTCAGTCAGCAAGGGTGATTCTTTAACATATTGTGCCATGATAAAATCTTTGGACAACAGCAACACTATTGTTGTCAGCACAAAGCCTAAAACAGGAAACAGCATCATGAAGGCAAAATAGCCATGATGGTTTTTATTGCTGTCTTTAAAAAGTGGAAAATACCTGGTGGTGGCATTGCCAATTCCTAACGGAACAAACATGGCAACTAAAATGGAGAAAGAATACAGTATGCGGGTAAGCCCAAGCTCTTCCTTGGTGAGAAACTGAGGTTGAATGACTATGAGACTCACAAACCCAATGGCAATACCCAAGTAGGTGGTAATGGTATTTTTTAATCCTTGCCTTTGAATGACGCCCATTTTGTTAATTAACTCTTGTTTCTTAATTTATTTGGTGTAATTTTGTTAGCAAGAGTAACCAATAATTAAATTAAAGCATGAAAAAATTTTTACTTTATTTCAACTTCTTGGCGTTGATGTGTTTGGTGTTGGAGGCTAGAGGACAAAAGGAATCTAACATTTGGTATTTTGGCAATCAGGCAGGAATAGACTTTAACTCAGGCAATCCAGTAGCAGTGACAAATGGAGCAATAATGACTTACGATAATGCAAGTTCAATTTGTGATTCTGCGGGTAACTTATTGTTTTATACAGATGGTCAAATGATTTGGAATTCGAATCATTTGCTTATGAGTAATGGTGTAAATATAGGAGGTAGTACAACAGGTGGGCAGGCAGCAATTATCGTAAAGCAGCCTTTTAGTAATTCAATTTATTATGTTTTTACAGCAGATGGTTTTGGTGCATCAGGGGGATTAAAATATTCAATTGTGGATATGAGTTTGGCAGCAGGTGCAGGTGCAGTCACTCAAAAAGGTACAGTGCTTCAGAATCCTTCAACTGAAAAACTTGCCGGTATTTATACATGTACTGAAAAATTTACTTGGCTGATTACACACAGAGGAAATTCAAATGAATTTTGCAGTTATAAAATAACAAATAACGGATTAGATACTGTAGCTGTCGTCAGTTCTATAGGAACATTTATACCAGCAGGGCCTTATGGCGTTGTGAATAGTACAGCAGGACAAATGAGTCTTTCCAAAGATGGAAGTCGCATTGTAAATGTTAATTTTCAAAGTGGAACCGTTGAGATCTTTGATTTTAATGTTGCATCTGGCCAAGTAAGTAATCAAATTTTACTTAATAAAACGTACCCGGCCGCCTGGGGCGTTGAATTTTCAGCTGATGCATCGAAATTATATTTATCGGTATATAACTCTTCCTCAGTTTTACAATTTGATTTAAGTTCAGGTAATGCAGCTACAATAACCGGTTCTGAAACTAGTATTGGTAATATTACTGGATTCAATTGCCCCGGATTTTCTGGTGCTACAGGATATTTACAAAGAGGGCCAGATGATAAAATCTATTTAGCTAAGTGTGGCGCAAATTATGTTAGTGTAATCAATTCTCCTAACAATAGCGGAGCACAATGTGGCTTTGTTGATAATGGAGTTTATCTTAATTTTAAAGTTTCTACATTTGGTTTGTCAAGGGCAGTAGGTGCAGAGTGTTTGAACTCTACGGTTAGAGAATTAAACAATTCACATGCTATCTCAATCTCACCCAATCCAAACAATGGTAGTTTTGAAATTAGTTTACCCGAACCTAATTTGCATAACGATATAGCTATAAAAATATTCGATGCAATGGGGAATTTAGCTTACCATGAAAGAACAGCGTTTCCACTGTTGAAAGAAATTAACATGGCTTTTTTGGCTGGATTATATTTAATAGAACTAAGTTGGGACAATAAAACAGTTTATAAGAAAATGGTAGTATATTAATCTATCCATTTGTTAAACCAAAGCTGCCAAACAAAAATTTTCCATATCCTATAAAAATCAACATTATTATTACCGGAATAATAGGAAAAAATCATTTTTTCAACTTTTTTAGCATTTAGAAATCCAGAGTGGTTTAAGGCTTTTTTGTTGATGCATGAAAATAAAAGTTCTTGTTGCTCATTTTTCATCCATTTATTAACCGGTATTTGGAACCCCATTTTTTCTCTATCCATAATTTCTTTTGGAATATACTTATGGGTTAATTTCCTCAAAAGGTACTTAGGGACATTTTTATTTAACTTAAACGATGCAGGCAACTGTGCTGCCCATTCTACGATATGTTGATCAAGCAGTGGCTCTCTGCCTTCAAGACTTACAGCCATTGTTGCACGGTCAACCTTTTGGAGAATATCATCCGGTAAAAAAGTATTGTAGTCGTGCCACAAAAAGTGGTCAAGCAGGTCATCTGTTTTAAGTTTCTCAAATTCTTCAAATGCGGACAAAGGGAATTTAGCTTCGTGTAACAATAGATTTTGAACTTCTTTTTTTGTCATTCCCTGTGTGATGATGTTAAACGCCTCTACCGGGTGCCTGGCCTTAAGTATTAATTGTAGTTTATGTGCTCTGTCGGGAATAGCAAGATTACTGGGTGAAACTTTTTGCCAAAAGAAAGCCGGAATTTGTGAAAGTGATTTAGCAAATGAAGGAAGCTGTTTTAACTTGTTGAGATAATTTAAAGCCTTTGCGTATTTTGTATAGCCTGCAAAAGTTTCATCGCCCCCATCAGCACTAAGGGCAACCGTTACCTGCTTTCTGGCTAACTTACTCACCAAATAGGTGGGAATGATGGATGAATCGGCTAGAGGCTCGTCTGATATTTCAGGAATTAATGGAATAATGTCCATCGCTTCTTGATAGGTGCAGGTAAATTCATGATGCTCGGTGCCTAAGTGTGCGGCAACTTTCCTGGCATGTGGTGCTTCATTATAACTTTCTTCTTCGAATCCTATAGTAAAAGTTTTAATCTTTTGCATGCTGTCTTTTTGAAGCAAAGCCGTCACCAGCGAACTATCATAGCCACCACTTAAAAAAACACCTACAGGAACATCTGCAACCATGCGGTATTTGAAGGCTTTTGAAAGAATTTTCTCTGTTTCTTCAATGGCATCACTTTCAGAAATTTTCAGTTTCGGTTTGTTGTAAAAATCTGTTACATTCCAATAACAGGTTGTCTGTACATTTTTATTTTTTAAATCTATAGTTAAAAAATGTCCGGGAATGAGTTTATATGTATCACAAAAAATACAATGAGGTGCTGGAATGTAGCCATGCTGAAAATATAAACTTAATGCACCTCTGTCTATTTCTTTTTTAAAAGCATCATGTTGATGAAACACTTTTAATTCAGATCCGAACAGCATTAAGTCATTTTTGAAATACCAAAACAAAGGCTTAACCCCTGCACGGTCTCTGATCAAAAAAAGCTTTTCTTGATGTGAGTCATGAAGTGCAATGGCAAACATTCCGGTAAATTTTTCAATACAACTTATTCCCCATTGCATGTAGGAATGAAGGATAACTTCCGTGTCGCTATGTGATTTAAAGCTATGACCTTTTGATTCTAAAATTGTACGTAGTTCGGCATGATTGTAAATCTCACCATTAAAAATAATTGTAAGCCTGCCATCAGGGCTTTTCATAGGTTGGTGCCCTGCCGCTGTTAGGTCTATAATAGCAAGCCTTCGAAAGCCAAAGCCAATTTGCGTTTTATGATGGTTGATGATTTCATGACCTTCATCATCAGGACCCCTATGCAATAGTGCATCAGACATGCTTTTCAAAGTCTGTATATTGCTGTTGCCATTAAAGTCAACAAAACCGGTGATTCCACACATAAACGGACAAATATACTGTATTACATTATCGTTTCTTTATTTATACAAATAGTATATTTGTCATTGTTAACTGCAATCCTATTGGCATAGTATGGCATTTATAAAAATAATAATACATGCAGTGTGGAGTACAAAGTACAGACAACCCGTTATGACTAACGATATTCGGGGTAAAATCATCCATCATATTAGAGAGAACGCTAGAATAAAAGATATCTACATTGACAGAATAAATGGATATACCGACCATTTGCATTGTTTAATGCGGTTAAATGCCGATATGAGTATCGCCAAGGCTATGCAATTAATAAAAGGCGAATCGGCATTTTGGGCAAATAAGGAAAAAATAACTGAAACAAAGTTTGAGTGGGCGAATGAATATTATGCAGCCTCTGTAAGTGAGTCTGCATTACAAAAAGTTAGAGATTATATTGATGGGCAGGAAAAACATCATCATAAACGAACTTTTCAACAGGAGTGTGCAGAATTTCTGGATCGTTATGGAATTAAAGGTGAGGGCTAAAGCCCTCTTTGGTGAGAGATGTTTTTTGTCCTCCGTGCTAAAGCACGGAGTTTTTAACCCGGTATCAAGAGAATGAGGAATAATTTTTGCATAGCCTCATGCTTTAGCAAGA
>DKKR01000027.1:71769-72923 GCA_002455375.1 Bacteroidetes bacterium UBA6661 | reverse complement strand
ATGGGTGCTATTCACAGAGGCTCTGTCCCCAACCACCCCAACTACTATCTTGGATGCGATACTACACAAACAACTTGCCCTTGTTTGATTACAGGCATAAATGAAATTAAGGAGCATGATTTTAGGTTTAAAATATTTCCAAATCCTAATAACGGTAATTTTAATGTTTCATACTTATTGCCACAAAATGCTAATGGAAGGTTAGAGGTAATTGATATTAACGGGAGAGTAATATATAATCAGTATTTACCTCAATGGAGTACGTTGCAAAATTTGAACTCATCATTGTCATCTGGTATTTATGCTTTAAAACTCTCTTCAAAGAACTATTTTACAACAAAGAGGTTTCTTGTACAAAAACAATAATTCCCATATACTAACAGCATAAATAAAGAAGTTACATATTCAAACAGTATAAAAAAAGCTTCCCCTTTTAGAGAAAGCCATTTGTTTTTCGTAAATCTTAAAGCTTAATAGTAAGTCAGTCTGATAACGTCAGCAAGATATTTTGCAAAACGAATTACCTGACGGCTATAGCCATATTCATTATCATACCAAACATAAAGCACTGCTGTCTTTCCGTCTTTACTAACAATAGTAGCAGGACTATCAACAATGCTTGCGCATGGATTTCCTACAAGGTCGGTGCTTACTAATTCATTACCGTACGAGTATTGAATTTGCTCAACCAAATCACCTTTAAGTGCTGCTTCTTTCAGAATTTCGTTGATGGAATCTTTATCTGAATTTTTTCCTAACGTCAGGTTCAGAATTGCTAAGGACACATCAGGAGTAGGAACCCTTACAGCATTGCCTGTAATTTTACCGGCCAATTCAGGTAAAGCTTTTGATACTGCTTTATCAGCACCTGTTTCAGTAATTACCATATTTAAAGCGGCCGAGCGACCTCTTCTGTATTTTTTATGATAGTTGTCAAGAAGATTCTGGTCGTTTGTATAAGAGTGAATGGTTTCAATATGCCCACGTTCGATACCTAATGTTTTATTGATAACAGCCAACACAGGAACAATGGCATTGGTAGTACAAGATGCTGCAGAATAAATTTTTTCATTTGCATCATGTTGTGTTTGATTTACACCATAAACAACATTAGGAATATCTCCTTTGCCGGGAGCTGTTAGTAATACTTTATC
>DKKR01000027.1:61247-71649 GCA_002455375.1 Bacteroidetes bacterium UBA6661 | reverse complement strand
TGTTCGCCTTTGCCAGCCATGATAGTTAGCTCGCGCGCCAGCAATCGGCCTATACGACCAAAACCATAAAGAACAACATCTTTAGGTGTTAATGTCTTTTTGCCTTTACCGATAAAATCCTTTAGTTTATCTGCAATAAACTTACTTACCGTTTGATATTTCTCTTTATCAACAAGCCATTCATGAGCCAAACGTCCTAAATCGAGGCGTGATGGTGCAAGATCAATAGCATTTAACTCTTTGGCAATAGCTAAAGCGTCAAAAATATTAATCGGCTTTTTTACAATTTCCTTAGAATACTGAATCAGGTTCAACAATTGGCTGCTGCTGCGATCAATCATCTGATTGCGAAACATAACCAATTCTACTGATTTGTCGAACCATAAAGATCCGGTAACATGAATTAACTCAATGGCAGCTTTCTCAGCCTTAATCCATTCGTTTAAATCCTGTTCATAGTTTACATCATTTGTTGCTGTTGTTTGCATTTTTTATTGATTTTATTCAGGCTGCAAATATACTCCATGTTTACAAACGTTGTACAACAAAATTGCCCCATTTATTACATTACAACTACTTTGTAATTCAGTGTTTTAAAATGATTTTCTGATTAACTAAACAACAACTTGTTTAAAACATTTTACTGTTCTATCCGTTTAACGGATTATTAGATTGACTTTTGTTGTCAGAAATTTAAGGTGGATGAAACAGCTTTTAAACATATTTATAATGCAGTGGGCAGATAAAACTATCAGTCTTGTCGGACTGGTGTTATTTAAATCTTCTGTTCTTGCAGGTCTGCTAAGTTTTACTTCCAAAAAGAAAAAAGAAACTTATAAGGTAGTAATTGAAAAGGAAAAGCTTTAATCGCTATTCAGAAGTGATCATCTGCTGTTGATTGATCAAAAATATTATCCGGATCATTTTTTCTCAAGTCAATTTTATTCAGTAGCTTACTTAGAGTATCCAGTAAAGACTTTTTGTTGTCAAGAGCATAGTTAATCAGTGATTTTGCAGCAACATAGCCTAACGTTCCATACAAAACCGACCCACTTTTACGTTGAGCGCCTCTGCCAATTAAATACTCTGCACCAATCCTTAATGCACTACCGGCAATACCAGTCTTGTTTTCAAACATTAATGATTTAAAGGTTTTATTCAGAATATTGGCTGGTGTCAACTCACTTTTCAATGTGTTGATGTTGGCAGTTAGTTTTTCTTCTAAATCTAAACTGCGTTTTTGCAAGACTTCTTTTGCTGCCAGCAACTCTTTATAGTTGGTAATTTTTGATTTATTCATCAGCTGCATTTTTTTCGGAACCATTTAGTCGTCTGATAATAAAATCAGTTAACGGTTCTTTAATCAGTCTTTGTGAAAACACAGCTATACAAACCAATACAATAAGAAAGAATAATGCGATAATAAAAAAGCCTGCATATATGCTATTTAGATATTGCCCAATCAGTAATGCCAATCCAACACTTAAAAATGCAAAAACAACCAATGCAAGTATGGCAATGACAAATACAACTGTGAGTGACGAAACAATTTCAGAAAGTTTTTGCTGAAAATTAAGATATGTCAGTTCAAGTTTTACCTCAACATATTCCCGTGCATCTTCGTAAAGTGCCTTTAGCGTATCTTTTTCCGGGGGCATATTTTAAATTACGTTCAATATCTGTTTGCCGATGGGTTGCCATCCTCCATTTCCTTGGAAAGATTATCAAGCTCATCATTAGCTTCATTGATTTTTCGTTTGATATCATCAAGGATATCTTCTCCTTTTTTTCTGATTTTTTTGCGTGTCTCCTCGCCTTTATCGGGGGCAAATAATACTCCAAGGATAGCACCGGCAGCAGCACCTATCAGCAATGCGCCTAAAATTTTTGAACCGTTAGACATAGCGTTTTATTTTTAATAATTATTCTACAAAGATAATCACCCTTTACAGTTTATTGATGAATATTTTAGCAAAACACATTTTGAGGGTAATTGTTCAGTCGCTATCATTCAATTGTTCTAACAGTGATAGCAGTTCGGTCTTGGTTTTTAGTTTATTTTGATTTTCTGCCAGTAAAATACCTTCCTGACATAACAATTTAGCTTTCAAGATATCTTTATCCTGCAAGAAACTTGCATACTGATAATAAACAGGTAAATAACTTCTGTTTACAGATAAAACCTGCTCAAAATATTTTACCGATTGTTTCTCATTTCCCAACTTAACATGTTCAAGTGCAAGGGCATATAACACAAATAATTCCTGTGGATTATCGGCATACATAGCCTCAAGTTGCTGAAGTCTGTCTGTTGACATTTCATTCACATTTATTTCAATGAAGTACAATAATACCTATTTTTGCATTCCGAAAAAAGTAGTTAATCATTTTAAATATGAAAATTTTAGTTTGTATCAGTCACGTACCCGACACGACAACAAAAATAAGTTTTACTGCCGATAATAAATCTATTGCTACATCAGGCATACAATACATTATCAATCCTTATGATGAAATTGCACTTACCCGTGCATTGGAACTGACTGAGAAATCAGGCGGAACTGTTACTGTAATTAATGTTGGTGATGCAAGTACTGATGCCACCTTACGCAAAGCATTAGCTATTGGTGCAACAGATGCAGTGCGTATTGATGCCAATCCGGCCAATGCTTCTTTTGTTGCAACACAAATTGCAGACTATGCATCGAAGAATAGTTTTGACTTAATCCTTACCGGTCGTGAATCTATTGATTACAATGGTTCACAGGTAGCAGCTATGGTTGGTGAACTATTAAACATCCCTTCTGTAAGTATTGTAAAATCGCTTGAAGTAGCTGATAAAACTGTCACCCTTGAGCGCGAAATTGAAGGAGGGAAAGAAGTAATTTCATGCCCTACTCCACTTGTTGCAAGTGCAACAGAAGGAATGGCTGAACCACGCATTCCCAACATGAGAGGTATTATGAGTGCTCGTACAAAGCCTTTGCAAGTTGTGGCAGCTATAGCTACAGAAACATATCAGCAATTGGCAGGTTATGACAAACCCGCACCACGTACACAGGTAAAATTAATTGATGCATCAAATGTAAAAGCACTTGTTGATGCATTACACACAGAAGCTAAAGTTATTTAATAATAAAAATTTGAGAATTAAGATATGAATGTTCTTGTATATATAGAAACTGCAGAAGGAAAATTAAAAAAATCGGCAACAGAAGTTCTGAGCTACGGTAAAGTAATTGCTAAAAATTCAGGTGGCACATTAACTGCTCTTGCTATTGGTGATTTAACAACTGATGAGCAAGGCAAAGCAGGCCGCTTTGGTGCTGACAAAGTTTTACATGTTACTAATGATAAATTAAAGCAGTTTATAAATCAGGCATACGCTTCAGTAGTAGCAGAAGCAGCAAAACAGAACAATGCATCTGTTGTAATAATTTCAAACACATTTAATGGCAAGGCCATGGCGCCACGTGTTGCCGTTAAACTTAAAGCAGGTATGGTTGATGGTGCAGTTGGTTTGCCTGATTTAAGTAATGGTTTTAAAGTGCGGACATCTGCTTTTTCAGGCAAAGCATTCGCTGACATTGAGTTGACATCTGCCATAAAAGTAATTACTGTTGCACCAAACAGTTTTAAAGCAGAAGAAAATCAATCAGCAGGAACAGTAGAAACATTTAGTGCCTCTGTTGCTGACAGTGATTTCACTGCAATGGTAAAAGAGATAGTAAAAGCTTCTGACAAAATTTCTTTACCTGAGGCCGAGATAGTGGTTTCTGCAGGTCGTGGTTTAAAAGGACCTGAAAACTGGGGAATGATAGAGGAACTTGCAACATTATTAGGTGCTGCAACAGCATGTTCAAAGCCTGTTAGTGATGCACACTGGCGTCCTCATAGCGAACACGTTGGTCAGACAGGATTGGCCATCAGCCCTAATTTATACATTGCCATAGGCATATCCGGTGCAATACAACATCTTGCCGGTGTAAGTTCATCAAAAACCATTGTTGTTATCAATAAAGATCCGGAAGCACCATTTTTTAAAGCTGCTGATTATGGTATTGTTGGTGATGCTTTTGAAGTAGTACCAAAGCTTATTGACGAGGTTAAAAAATTTAAAGCAGCTAATGGCTGATCATATTAAAAGTTTGTTTACTTTTAAACCTTGATGAAAAAAATAAGACTCGATATTTTCGGTTTGTCTTATAGTCAGGCACAAAGTGGCGCATACGCCTTGGTATTGAATGAGCAAGGCGGCACACGCAGGCTACCTATAATAATTGGAGGCTATGAGGCTCAGGCTATAGCTGTTGAGTTGGAAAATATGACACCCAGCCGCCCTTTGACACATGACCTTTTTAAAAACTTCTCTATCTCTTTTGGTATTCATATTGATGAGGTAACAATATATAACCTTAAAGAAGGTGTATTTTATTCAAAGATTGTTTGCAACAATGGCGAAAAACAACTTGAAATAGATGCCCGCACCAGTGATGCCATTGCATTGGCAGTTCGGTTCAATTGTCCTATTTATACTTTTGATTTTATACTTGCACAAGCCGGTGTTGAAATGGATGAGGACTTAGGTACTTCGGCAACAAGTAGCGAAATGCCCCAAATAGAAAAGCCTGCTCCCACACCCAGAAAACGGACTAAATCAATTGGCAGTAACGATTTCTCTCATCTTTCTACAGAAGAATTGAACGAAGCATTGATTAATGCCATTGACAATGAAGATTATGAAGCTGCTTCTAAAATCAGAGATGAGTTAACAAGAAGAAAAAAGTAGTTTTATAAAGAATAAACTTTCTAACGCAAGAGCGTTTTTCTACTTGTTTTTCCTACCAAACACAGAAATATTAACATACCTCCCTGGGTTTGCTTTTAAGTCTATCAGAAGTTTATCAAGATTAGCAGATGCATTGTTGAGGTTATTGTAAAGACTGTCGTCATTGACCAACTTACCCAAACTGCCTTGCGAATTATCAATCTTACCTAACACACTATTTAGTTCTGCAATTGTTTTATTGAGTTTTTCAATAGTAAGGTTCAGTTGCAGTCTGCTTAATGAATCACTCAGTGAGTTAACGTTTTTCAGAATACCGTTGATGTCCGTTTGCTTGTTATTGAGATTACCGGCCACACCATCAATATTTGAAAGAGCACTGTTTAGTTTACTGTTTGAATTGTTCACCATTTTATCCAGGCCTTCAGTAGTACTCTCAAGATTGGCAAAAATATTATTCAAGCTGTTGCGTGATCTTTCGTTGATTAGCTGTGTTAATGCATACGATAATGAATCAAGTGATGTAACCAACCCTTCTGCTTTATTTTTTAATGGCTTAATCTGATCTGTTAATCCTGACTGAACATTACCCACAAGTGTATCACCATTTTTAGCAGGTGTTTTATCTTCACTCATTTCAAGTTCTATGGCTTTTGAGCCTAACAAATCACTTGAAACAATTGCTGCATTTGACGATTTAGGGATAAACACATTATCATCTACTCTAAGTGTTACAATAAGACGCCCGCTTTTATCTTCGGCATAAACAATTTTATCAACCTGACCGATTTTAAATCCGTTCATTATAACCGGATTTGATTTTACAATTCCATTTACATCGTCATAAACAACATAATATTTATTTGACGTAGAAAACAAATCTGTTCCCTTTAAAAAGTTCATACCCCAGAAAAAACCGGCTATGGTAAGTGTAAATGCTATGCCTACTTTTACTTCGTTTGATATTTTCACGTGATCTGAATTTATTTTTTAATTGCTTCTGCCTCTTTATTTGAAATTCGTTTGCCTTTATAATATGGAGTGACAAATGCATCTTTATAACCTTTTGCCCGCACCTGTGACTGTGCTGCCAATGCTTTGGCATGTGTTGTATAAACGCCTTGACACACTCTGATCATTCCATTCTCTGCTTTAAAAGTCTTGATGTCTGTCAGGTCTTCAAATCGCGTTAATTCTTCTTTTGATGCATCAGGCAATGCTGCAAGCTGAACGGTATAAAAAAAGTCAGGTAATTTCTCTGTATTAACGGCTTTTTTCTTCTCCTCTGCTGGAAGGTCTATTTCATCAGGAGCAACGGGCTTAACCGGAGATTCTGTTTTGTTATTTTCTTTCGGCTGCGTCTCTTTATTTTTACCGGCATTGTCTGCATTATTTTTGGCAGCGTCTTTTTTTACGTCCTGATCTTCTTTATTGCTGTTTGGAATAGTAGAATTACTTTCGTTCTCTTCCACCTTTTTTTGTGGCTGAGTAGTTTCCTTAGACGGTTGGTTGTCGCTATTTTTTACTTCAACCACATTTTTATTCAAGTCATTCTCTGCACCTCCCTGAGGAATTTTAGCTCCCGGAGTTTCCATATCTAATTTATACTCCATAAAAGCCCTGAATATACTTGTAGCAATAGCATTTTGGCCTTTCTCTGTTAGTAAATATTTTTCTTCTGTTCTGTTGGTTAAAAATCCGGTTTCTATCAGCACTGATGGCATAGCAGTTTTATAGAGCACCAAAAAACCTGCCTGCTTAACACCACGGTTATAACGTCCTGCATATACTTCAAACTGCTGTTGGACGGCAGAGGCAAACTTGAGGCTTTGTGTCAGGTAGGCATTCTGATATAAAGTAAAAACAATATTGGCCTCAGGCGAATTGGGGTCAAAGCCATCATACTTTTGTTTATAGTCTTTTTCAAACAGCACAGCGGCATTTTCTCGCTTGGCCACATTCAGATTGTCTTCTGATTTATGCAAGCCCATAACATAGGTTTCTGCACCAAAAGCTGCAGGGCTGCCGGAGTTGCAGTGAATGCAAATGAAAAGCTCTGCATGGTTGCGGTTGGCAATAGCAGCACGCTCATGCAATTCAACAAACTCATCTGTTTTTCTGGTGTAAATAACCTTTACGTCAGGATATTTTTGGGTAATCATTTCACCCAATTTAAGTGCCACTTCAAGTGCAATCTGTTTTTCTTTGGAAGATGCGCCCAAACAGCCTGAATCATGTCCGCCATGACCGGGGTCAATAACAATGGTCTTAATGCGATATGGTTCCTTATATGTTCCATTAGACGCTGACAAACAGATTAAAAACAACAGTGAAAGTGTAAAAAAGACCCGTATTTTTATCTTCTTATAAATAAACAACATGATTCTGCGTTTCTTTGGATGGTGTTAAATTCTGTTCAATTACCTTTGCGGCTCCAAAAATATCGTTTTTAACTCCATCTCCTTTTTTTGTAAATGACCGTTTTTAAAAACTTATTAACGATTGCAATATTGTGGTGCCTGGCGGTCATTGTATTTTCAACTGAAAATATTCATGCACAAACGCTTCCAAAAGACTCATTATCCACAGATACCCTTGTTAAAGACACCCTTAAAACCGGTGTCAGTAATGACATAAAATCAAAAGTGCATTATGTAGCTGATGATACCATTGAATTTGATGTTGAACATGAAAGGGTTTTTATGTATGAAAAGGCACAGGTTAATTATGAAAATATTGAACTGAAAGCTGCCTATATTGAAGTTGACTGGAATACTAAAAATGTTTTTTCGGCAGGACTTCGCGATTCAACAGGAAAACTCTATGGAATGCCTGTTTTTAAAGAAGGCGATGATGAATTTAAAGCCGATACGATGCGTTATAATTTCGGCACAAAGAAAGGCAAGGTTTATCATGTTGTAACACAGCAAGGCGATGGCTTTATTCATGGTGCTATAGTTAAAAAGGTGGAAGAAAGCAGTTATATACGCTATGGAAAATACACTACCTGTAGTTTAGACACCCCACACTATTACATTGCAGCGAATAAACTCAAAGTCATTCCTAACAATAAAATAATTACAGGGCCCGCTTATCTTATTATTGGCGATGTTCCTGCACCGGCAGCCATTCCGTTCGGATTATTTCCCAATACAAAAGGTCGTAGTTCAGGAATATTATTCCCGGCATACGGTGAAAGTAATGCACTTGGATTTTTCTTTAAAAATGGAGGATATTATTTTGGAATCAGCGATCATGTTGACCTGCAACTTACAGCAGACATCTACACGTTAGGTAGTTGGGCAGTAAAAGCAACTTCGCGATACAATAACCGTTATCATTATAATGGAAATTTATCTTTCCTCTACTCTATCATAAAAGTAAGTGAGAAAGATTTACCCGACTATAGCCGTAGCAAAGAGTTTTTCATAAACTGGAGTCACCTGCAAGACCCAAAAGCAAGACCCAACGGAATTTTCTCCGCTTCTGTCCGTGCCGGCTCTAACGATTATTACACAAGAAATATTTCAAACGCATCAAACTACCTGACAAATACTTTCAACTCATCAATTTCTTATTCGCGTTCTTTTTTCAACAAACAACTCAACTTCTCATCTGCCATCACCCATTCGCAAAACACGCAAACCAGAATTGTGTATTTAACTGCACCAAGCATAAACCTTAGCATGAATACATTGTATCCTTTCCGTAAGAAAGAGCAAGAGGGCACACTCGCTTGGTATGAAAAAATCAGTGTTGGCTACAGCAGTACTTTACAAAATCAATTACAGAATCCCGATAGTTTATTCTTTAAAAACACTACACTGCAGCAGATGAAAAACGGAATGCAACATAACATTCCAATCAGTGCATCATTTAAAGTGATGAAATATTTTAATCTTACTCCGGCTATCAATTTTAACGAACGTTGGTATATTGAAACATACAAACAACGATTTAATGCCGACAGTAACAGAATTATTACCGATACTGTTAAAGGATTCAACGCTGCACATGAATACAACGGCTCGTTAAGTCTTAACACAAGAATTTATGGTATGAAGCAATTCAAGAAAGGAAAAATAGCTGCAATAAGACATGTGCTTTCTCCAACATTAAGTTATATGTACAGACCGGATTTTGGTGAGAATAAATATGGTTATTACAAAACCGTACAAACTGACAGCCTTGGCAACAGCAGACGATATTCAATCTACGAAAACACACTATATGGTGGTCCTTCACTAGGAAAGTCAAATGTGCTTAGTTTTAGTCTAGACAATAATCTGGAAATGAAAACCAGACAATACACCGATACGGCAGTGAACATTAAAAAAATAAAAATCTTAGAAAGTTTTGGCCTGTCAGCATCCTACAACCTGTCAGCAGATTCATTTAATCTTTCGCCTATTGGCATGAGTGCCCGCACAACACTTTTTGATATGGTCAGCTTAACAGCATCAGGAACATTTGACCCTTATCTGATGAACGATCAGGGAATACGAATTGCAAAATATTCACTTGCAGAGAATGGTAAAATTGCTCGTCTTACCTCAGCAAGCGGAAGTGTTGGCTTTAATCTGAATCGTCAGAAAGGAAATAAAAAAAGCTTAAAAGGAACTGTTGAACAGGTAAAAGAAATTAATGATCATCCTGACGATTATGTTGACTTTTCTGTTCCCTATAATTTATCGGTCAATTACAGTATTGCCTATTCACGACCTACAAATGAAAAAGGAAATCTATCGCAGATAGTTGGTTTTAATGGTGACATTTCACTGACTGAACATTGGAAGATAACATTCAACTCTGGTTATGATTTTCAAACCAAAAAGCAGTCCTATACATCCTTGGGTTTTTATCGCGATTTACATTGCTGGGAAATGCGTCTTAACTGGGTTCCTTTTGGATATCAGGCAAATTATTATTTTCAAATCAATGTTAAATCAAGTGTACTTCAGGATTTGAAGTTGACGAAGAAAAACGACCGTTACGATAATTTCTAAATTTACTCAACACTGAATTTGTGTCCTTCAATGGCAAGTTCTGTATTTTTAAATACCGTTCTGGCTTCATCTAATAATGGTTTTAAGTCGCGATAGCGTGCAGAAAAATGGCCTACAATAAGTTTGTCAACACCTGCTTTTTTTGCAATAGTTGCAGCCTGCAGACTTGTTGAATGAAACGTTGTTTTTGCCCGTTCTGCCAAGTCATTCATAAATGTAGCTTCATGATAAAGCAGGTTTACTCCTTTTATTTCATCAATAATTGATTCATCATAACAAGTGTCGCTGCAAAAAGCATAAGAGCGTGGTGCTGTTGACGAAATGGTAAGCTCTGCATTGGGAATTATTTTCCCTTCATCGTCCTCATAATCAAAACCGTCTTTTAGTCGGCCATAGAATGAAAATGGAATATTATGTTGCTGCAGCTTTGCTATAATTAACTTTCTTGGTTTTGGCTTTTCAGAAAAATGATATCCCGTACAAGGAATACGGTGATTCAGAATAATTGATTTGATAAGCATATCATCATCCTCATATATTATTGAAGGTGCATAATGCTGTACAGGATGAAAAATTAACTGATATCGCAATCGTGTTTGCGACAATCGCA
>DKKR01000027.1:36717-61241 GCA_002455375.1 Bacteroidetes bacterium UBA6661 | reverse complement strand
CCTTGTGTGCCTTCTCCACAATCAATCAAAAAAAACCGCTCTCGGATATTAAGAACCTGAGCGGTGGGATGACCTTGATGAATTGGCGTTGCCGAGCTACTGCCTAAGATCGTTACTTCAAAATTCATTACTTGGAAATAACCATCCTTCTTGTGATGTTAGCTGTGCCTGAATTGATAGAATACATATAAATTCCTGCAGAAAGATTTTCGGCATTGATAGTATAAGTATTTACGCCTCTTTTTGCAGAAATTGTTTCACTGAAAATATTTTTGCCTAGAATGTTATAAATCTTAAAATCTATTTTGGTGTTAACCGGTGAATTAAAATATATAACTGACTTGTTTTTAAAAGGATTCGGCAGGTTCTGCGACATGCTTAGCTTATCTTTAGACAGCAACTCTATTACTCCTGAATTGGTGTCAATGGTAATGGTATAATAGGTCACCGACATGGGTTGGCCATAAGATATATTTCCAAGGTTAGTAATTTTGCCTCTGGCAATGATATCAACCGTAATTGGATATACACCTGCAGTTACTGGCGTACCTGAAAGTAGAAGACAACCGTTGCTACTTGCTAAAAACTGACAAGTTCCCGGGTTGCATGCATAGGTCAGTCCGGGAGGTAACCCTGAAACGCCTAAAATGGTAATTGAGTCCAACTCAAAATTTGCATTGAAGGGTACACCGCCAATATTGATAGTTGCCGTTGTATCAAAAAATGTTCTAACCTGAATAACCTGATTGTAGGCTACGCCCACCATGCCATTGCTCAAGCCTGTAGCACTGTCGGGATAAACACCGGGATCAATTATTGTTGGGTCAGGAGTACACTGCGAAACTGCAATGCCTGACATAGAGATAAACATCAATGAGAAGAGTAGCTTTTTTATCATATTTCTGAATTTTATTTTCAACTTACAGCAGCGGCTTTATTGATTTGAGCCAATGCTTCATCAATTTTTGGAACAATTGTTAATACTGAATCAAGTTGAGAAATGTTGATTAGTTTTTTTACCGGATCGCTGATTTCGGTTACAATGAAATTACCATTGGCATTGCGGCAAATTCTGTTGCCTACTAAAATAGCACTCAGTCCTGAAGAGTCACAATATTGTGTGTCGGAAAGGTCGAGAACAATATGAATGTAGCCCTGACTGTTGAGTATCAACAATTCTGACTTTAGTTCAGCAGAAATAAGTGTATTAAGCTTTTGTTCGTGAAGCTTTAGCACTGCGTATTTTTCTTTCTTGTCTAAGGTATAATGCATAATAGTTGGTTGTAAAATTGTTGCAAACAAATATAAAAAAGATATTCTAATAAAAAACAAATCGGCTTAACGACTTATAAAATCAACCTACAGGCTGACCAGCTAATAAATATAAAACTGCCATGCGCACTGCAACACCATTTTCGACCTGATCTAATATTATAGATTGATCTGAATCAGCTACTTCAGTAGTGATTTCGACACCACGGTTGATTGGCCCGGGATGCATGATGACAATTTTTTTCTGTAATTTTTTCAGTATGTCGAGTGTGATTCCATATTGCATAATATATTCCCTTAAGGATGGGAAATATTTAATATCCTGCCTTTCAAGTTGAATACGCAATACATTTGCTACATCGCACCAGTTCAATGCATTAATGAGGTTGGTTTCAACCTTCACACCTAACTGTTCAATATATTTCGGAATCAAAGTAGCAGGGCCGCAGACCATCACTTCTGCACCCGATTTTTGCAGACAATATATATTCGATAACGCTACTCTGGAATGTAAAATATCGCCTACGATAACTACTTTTTTACCTTTTAGTGTTCCTAATTTTTGACGGATAGAAAATGCATCGAGCAATGCTTGTGTAGGGTGTTCATGCGTACCATCACCTGCATTGACAATAACTGAATTTACTTTTTGCGATAAAAACAAAGCTGCACCGGGTTTTGGATGACGCATCACCACCATATCAACCTTCATGGCAAGAATATTATTTACCGTATCAATCAATGTTTCGCCTTTGCTGACTGACGATGATGATGCAGTAAAATTGAGCACATCGGCAGAGAGCCTTTTCTCTGCCAGCTCGAATGACAGACGTGTACGTGTAGAGTTTTCAAAAAATAAATTCACTACGGTAACATCACGCATGGAAGGCACTTTCTTAATGGGCCGGTTGATGACTTCTTTAAAAGTTTGTGCCGTATCAAGAATAAGGTTGATATCTTCAGGATTCAGATTTTTAATTCCAATAAGATGTTTAACGCTTAGCTTTCCCATTCGTTTTTGATTTGATTTCAGAAACTAACCACACGCCATCTTTGCTGCCACTCTCCTTCCACTCTACCTGCACTTTATCGTTAACATTTGTATCAATTGCCTGTCCCGTATAATCAGGTTCTATCGGAAATTGTCTGCTGAATTTTCTGTCAATTAAAACCAATAGCTCAACCTTTGCAGGGCGGCCAAAGGCCATAAGTGCATCCATTGCTGCTCTTATGGTTCGTCCGGTAAACAATACATCATCAACCAAAACCACCTTTTTACCTTCAACAATAAAATCTATCTCTGTTCGTGACGGGACCAACAGCTTTTCATTTCTGCGATAATCGTCTCTGAAAAATGTAATATCCAAAGCACCATGAAGAATATTACTCTCCGGCAAAAACTCTGAAAGTCTTTTACANNGTTTTCTATTAACTGATGACAAAGGCGCTCTATGGTAATATCTAACTGTTTGCCCGCAAGAATTAAATGTGTCATCGTGTGGCAAAAATAGCATTTGATCTTTATTGTAAAAAATCAATTTACATTGCCATCTAAAAATTCACGATAAAAATTCCGGAAGGCATAAATTACTTTTAAGCTAACCTGCTAATTAAACGGTTGCCTTTTGCATTCTTAATTGTGGATTCAAATGTTCTATGGCATCTGCCAAAAAACAAGGAATAATGGCATGGTGCGTCAGCTCAATTTTATTTGGATCGCTGAGCGATTCAATCATGTCATAATATTTTTCACTGCCGTAATGTTCAATAATTTTTTCTTTTTTATCAGGGCGATCAAAATAACGATACATACCCTCTGCATCAGCCTCGGGATGGAACTGCACACCCAATATTTCATCACTGAATCGCAATCCCATTATAGCACGCTCATAGGGAACATGAGGTCTTATTTTTTCAAGACAAAGAAGTTTGCCGCCACTGCGCACAATTTTATCAATGTCAGGAGTTGTCACCTGCCATTCTCTGGAGTCAACAGCAAAAAACGGTTCAGGAAGACGGCCAATAATTCTGTCATTATTGCCGTCTTCAGTTTTATGTATAGGGAAAATTCCAAATGATGGCGAATGTCTTTCACTCACTACGCCAAAGCCTAAGTGATGTGCCATCATCTGAAATGAATGACAAATCAGAAAAGCATACTTCTTTTTATTTTCAGCAATGGCATTATGCTCTATAAGTTTATCCCATAGTGCGTAAAAGGGTTCTTCCCAAGCTTCGCCTGCAGGCAAGGGGCAGCCGGGTCCACCTGACGAAATATAGATGTCGTAACTAAGGTCAGGCACTTCATTATTTTGTCTGACATCGAAAAAGCTACATTCAATAAATTTACTGAATCGGTCAAGAATGGTGCGGATGCTGCGCATGCCTTCATTGGGTTCACTATTATACAAGTCGAGCACTGCAACGCGCACAGGAATAAAATTTGTCATTACTTTTTTTCCTTTTTTACGGGAATATCAATATTTGTTTCACTAATTATGTAATCTACCACTTTTTTCAGGTCACCGGTTTTCTCAAAAACTGCCAACTGTCTGTCGGCACCCGTACCTTTTTTCATCATATTAAAAACGTGGTTTACCTCTTTGCGTGAGCCTAAATCACCCACGACATCATCAATAAACTCTGTAATTTCTTCAATCAGAACTTTTGTTGCCACCTCTTTCTCTTTACCAAAATCAATCAGTTTGTCATCAATACCATAACGTGCAGCGCGCCATTTATTTTCATTAATTAATGCTCTGGAGTAGGTTCTGAAACTCAGGTTGAACTGCATGAGCAAATACAACTTGGCAATGATGCCTTGCATGATAGCCGCCAGCGTAATAGTTTCTTCAATACGCATAGGAATATCGCAAATTCTGAATTCAATAGTATTGAAAAAAGGATGCAATCTGATATCCCACCACACTTTCTTTGCATTGTCCATGCAGTTGGTCTTTACCAGTAGTTGAATGTAGGCATCATATTCGGCAGCACTTGAAAACTCATCAGGAATACCCGTTCTCGGAAATTTATCAAACACCTTAGTTCTAAAAGATTTAAAACCTGTATTTCTACCTTCCCAAAAAGGAGAATTGGTTGAGAGCGCAAAAATGTGAGGCAAAAAATAACGTGCCTGATTCATCAGTCTAATACCTATTTCTCTATCATCAATGCCAACATGCACATGCAATCCAAAAATAAGGTTGCTTCTTGCAGCATCCTGCATCTCACGTATAATTTCTTCATAGCGTGGGTGGTCGGTAATGAGCTGATCTTGCCAGCGCGAAAACGGATGCGTGCCAGCAGCAGCAATCACCAATCCTTGTTTATGCGCCAGCTTAGCAACCATCTGTCGCAGATAGGTAACTTCTTTTCTTGCTTCCGAAACGTCTTTGCAGATGTTGGTACCCACTTCCACTACACTCTGATGCATTTCAGCTTTTACCTGCTCTTTCAAAATTACCTTACCGCCTTCAACAATCTGATGCATGTGCGAACGCAACTCTCTTGTTTTAGGATCTATTACCTGAAACTCTTCTTCCACACCGATAGTAAACTGTGGTAATCTGAATTTTTTATTGATATATGCCATACTCTAATCAGCACTTTTTATTTCACTGTGTATGATTCCATCAGTGCGTCCATATTCTGCTTGTTCACAATCTGCCCTTGTGCAGCATGTTTAACAAAAGCACCCCATGTCAAATTATCTTGCCCTTCGCGGTGTGCAAGTGCCTTCTCAATACACATATCGGCAACGGCTTCAATAACCCAATTAAAATTCTCTTCACCTACACTATGGCGGTCGGCATCGGGTGCGGGATTGCAGAAGTCTATGGCATAGGGCACACCATCACGAATGGCAAACTCAACCGTATTGATGTCATAACCCAAAGCATTGCAAAGTTTAAAAGTATATTCTTCAACAACATCAAGAATACGTTGCTCAGGTGCGGGTCCGTCAACCACATAACGCAGGTGGTGCGGGTTGCGTGGCTCATAACGCATAATCTTTATGCGCTTGCCGCCTATACAATAACAGCGGAAGTACTGATCAAACACAATTTCTTCCTGCAGCAGCATCACCAACTGACCTGTCTCCTGATGTTTATTATAAAAATCGGTAGCGTCATTGCATTTATACACATTTTTCCATCCGCCACCTGCAAAAGGTTTCATATAGGCCGGAAAACCTATGTACTTAAAAATATTATCCCAATCCAAAGGCATCTTCAGGTTTCTGAAAGAATTTTCATTTGTATCGGGTGGATGAACATTACTTGGCAGCAGAACCGTCTTTGGCACCGGCACACCAATTTTTGTAGCAAGACAGTTATTAAAAAATTTCTCATCGGCACTGTTCCAAAACGGGTTGTTCAGCACTGCTGTTCCGCAGATGGCAGCATTCTTCAACATACCACGATAAAAAGGCACATCGTGCGATATTCTGTCAACAATCACAGCATAGTCCATAGGCATTCCCTGCACCACCTTATCCACCTGCACGGACTCGGCCATAATGCCACTAATATTTTTAGAGTTAATCCGCTCTACAACTGCCGGTGGAAAACTGTTCTCCTGTCCGAACAAAACGCCTATTTTCTTCATTGTATAATATATATGTGTTATCGCACAAAAATAACAAACAGATGCAAATGGGCAAAGAGTTGTAAAGTTGGTGTGTATTGTCGTGAAATAGGTTTACACAAACAACTGAAAATGGGTATAGTCCATTTGATAGTTTTTTAATCATTGAATAAAAGTATGAAATTGAAATTTATATTTTTATTTTTGAAAAATAATGCGAAAAGCAAAATACACTTATCCGCTAAATTTGAGCGTAAAAGCGAATAAAATTATGTTTTGTGGCGCATATAAGTAAGTTAGCGGTCAGGCAGAAAAACAAACATCCTTATAAAAATAGATGACAGAAAAAGTTCGTAAATTAGGGCATTAAAAAAGTAAAGAAATGACAAAAGTATTTATAGCTGGAGCAACAGGTTGGGCAGGTTCTGAACTAAGTAAAGGGGTGTTTCAAAACAAACAGATGTAATTAGTAGGAGCACTTTCAAGAAAACATAAGGACAAAAATTTGGCAGATATACTAAATCTTGGCAAGTTAAATATTCCTATTTTTGAAAGCATTGAGACTGCATTAGAAAAAGTTGACTTTGACGTTTTAGTTGATTATACACGTCCTGAAATTGGAAAAAAGAATATTATATCGACAATTAAAAAAGGCAAAAGCGTGGTAGTTGGTACATCAGGCTTGACTAATGATGATTATGTAGAAATTGAAAAATTAGTATTGGAAAACAACACATCTGTTCTTGCTGTTGGAAACTTTGCAATAACTGTAGTATTACTCCAAAAATTTTCGGAAATGGCGGCTAAATATATTCCGAATTTTGAAATTATAGATTATGCTTACGAAGATAAAATCGACAGCCCAAGCGGAACGGCAAGAGAATTGGCTCATAGACTTTCTCAAATTCAAAAACCAGTTGTTCACGTTTCTAATAACGAATTAGTTGGAGAGAAAGAAAGTCGTGGTGCAAACTTAGACGGTGTACAAGTACATTCCGTGAGGCTTCCAGGACACGTTATTTCCATAGAAAGCATCTTTGGACTGAAAGGCGAGAAATTAACTATTCGGCATGATTCTGGAGCAAGTGCTGAACCTTATGTTAAAGGAGCCTTGCTATCCATTGAAAAAGTTGGAACATTTAAAGGTTTAAAGCGTGGATTAGATTCGGTAATGGAGTTTTAATCCTGAAAAATATGAAACAAATAAATTGCACGAACCGCTAATCGAGTAGGCGGCTCNNGCTCCGCCAGATACTGACGGAGTACACCTCTCTCACCACTAAGCTTACGCGAGCTACGCTCCCAACTTTCGATTAAATGATAATGAATCATTCAATCTTAGTTGCGTACTTAACGTTTCACATATAGATGAGATTCGCAGGTCCAACAAGTAATTACCAAAATATACCCATATTTACTTTTAATATTACTTTCATTTTTTTAAGAAAACGCGTGGGTGGGGCAGAATTCATTCAAGTACTGCTTGGACTTCTCAAATGCAAACATTTGTTGCCACACTATGCAAAATGTACTAAACATTGGTACTCCTCTACAAACACAACCGTTTAATTCCCAATCGCCCTGGCCTTTGCAATATACTGCTCCCCTTCTTCTTTCTTGCCGGTCAACATCAGTGTAACACCCAAATTATTTAATGCTCTTGCATTAGCAGGATTCAATTCAATTGCTTTTCTGAAATAAATTATTGCATTTTCATAATCCTGCATAGCAGCATAACTGTTTCCTGTATTATTTACTGCATCCTCATTTGTGGGGTTAATTTCCAATGCTTTTTTATAATTCTGAATTGCCTTAACAAAATTGTTTCTGTGGGCAAAAACATTTCCCAAATTATAATAAGCTCCGTCAGAAAGCGAATCCAGTTTAATTGCTTTCATCAAAGACGTTTCGGCTTTATCAGACTCCTGCATTTCATCATAAAACACACCCAAATTAAGATATGCCTCCTTAGCTGCCGGGTCAAGGTCTATGGCATGGTTCAAAGCCTTTACACTTTCCTGATAACGTTTTGCTTTTCCACATGTTACTCCCCATGAAATAAAAAACTGTGGGTCGGTAAATGTTTTACTCTTTGCGGCATGTTCAAAACTCTCAATAGCTTTAGCATAGTTTTCTCTTTCTTTATAAGCCAATCCAAGATGATAATATGCCTCAGAATACGTTGGTAAAATAGCAACTCCCTTTTCTAACTGCTCAATACTCTTATCAAGAAGATTCATCTTTTTTGAATGATCTTTTTCTTTCAAAGCCTGTTCAATAAGAATGGCACTGCCATAAGCATATCTTATTCGTGCACTTTCAGGACACGTCTTTACATCAGTAGCCAGTAAAGTCAGATTGCTTTTCCATTTTGCATTTCTTGCAACTGTCATTCCGCCATAAACAACAAAAACAATTAATATCAGACCAAAAAACATTCTATTTGCTGATATAATTTTATTAATATCAATTTTATCTCTGACAACACTACTGACTTTAAATAGCGTAAAAAGAACTGATGTTAATGCAATACAAATGCCTAAAGAAGGAAGATAGGTAAAACGCTCTGCCATTACAGATTCAATCAAAAAAAACACATTGCTTACAATACTCATGGTAAGCAGAAAATAAAAAATACCGAAAGAAAACCTGCTGCGCGACTTAAATCCTTTAATAGCCATAATCAGTAAAAAGACATAGACTGCCAACGAAAAAAATGCCTTTATATTAGAAAA
This sequence comes from Bacteroidetes bacterium UBA6661, assembly GCA_002455375.1. Lineage (GTDB taxonomy): Bacteria > Bacteroidota > Bacteroidia > AKYH767-A > OLB10 > OLB10. The sequence continues at coordinate 52,644 of DKKR01000027.1, read as the reverse complement.
ATCTACAACAGGAAAAGTGTTATAGGAATAATCAAATGACAGCGGATAAGGAATGATGAGTAAATACAAATACTTTCCGGCAATCATAACTGCTGTTGCCAATTGCTGAAAATAATTTTGTGCATCAACAATTGAATTGTTGATAGGCAATATCTCATTAAAGTTTGAGATTCCTTTAAGAACAACAAAACGCAATGACAGATAGACTACAATAGCAATTGCCGGTGACCACGACAATTTAATGCTGCTACCTACTGTATGCTGTCTGAAAAAATATGCAATCAATGGAAATATGATTATTGCTGTGACAGAACTTTCTTTTGACAGTAGTGATAAAACAAAATAAAACAAAACGCCTAAGGCATAAACAGGCTTTGCCTTATCCAGTAAATTTAAAAAGCTATTGAATGAAAGAATCAGAAATAAGAAACATAGAATTTCGTCTCTGCTTTTTATATTGGCTACTACTTCTGTATGAATGGGATGAATGACATAGATAAGAGTGGTGACAAAGGCAAACAGCCAGTCGTCTTTAAAAAGATTAACCAGAAAACGAAACAACAACCATGCTGTGAGCACATAGAGCAACACATTAACCCAATGACCAATAGCAGGATTTTCAGGAGCTAATTGCCATTCAACAGCAAACATTGCAACCGATAATGGGCGATACAAACTTTCATTTCTGTCCCAAAAACCTTTTCGGTATGCAGTTGTAAAGATTTCAGGAATAGCACTTACACCCTTCTTCACTATTTTATTGTTTTGCATCACAGTGCCATCATCAACAGTGTAATCGTGATTGAGTGTATTGGCATAGAGGATAAATGCTATTGCAGCAAGCAACAAACAAAGATATTTATTTAACTGTGATAACTTAATGCCGGACTGTGCTTTTATCTGACTTTCCTGTTTTGCAACCGTTGTCTTTTTTTTCATCACGTGATGTTTGAAACAAAGTAAAGTGAAATTACAAAAAATACAGTGCTATTTATAAAGCACTTTTCAACCTATTCAATGTTCATTCTTATAAACCATGAACGAGGGTAGTTAACATTAACACGCCCTTCTATTTTCTTTAAAAACATCAATGGTATGTTTTGAAATGTTAGTAAATGCTGGCCTATTGGTAAAGAGTCCATTAAACGCGTTTCACCTTTGAGCAGTTTTAACATGGCAGGTTTGTCAACTTCTGCCTTGCTGAATTTTTCTTGACTTATTGCTGTTGATAAGGCAAGTTCAAATGATGGCAATAAATTTTTACCCTTTATTTCAAATGCTGCTGTACCAGCATGTATTACCGGCAGATTTAACAACTGACCTAATTCATTTTTTAAATGCTTAGGCATAAACCTGGCATGATTATCATGTATAAAATAAAACATCTCCTCTCCCCTGTCAATATGTTTTTTCACAAAATCTGCCTGTACTTTATCAGCTAACTTCAGAGTCTTTGCAGCTACTCTTTCAGAATTCATGCAATTTAAATCGGGCTTTTTTAATACTGCTATTGAAAAAATCTCTGTTCCTGTCTTATGTGGAAAGAAGCGATACATGACAACATCTTGTCTTTGAAATTCTTCTAATCCGGAAAAATTTTTGATATTAAGTTTTATACTTTCAGCATTATACTTATCAATAAAATGCTGAACATTGATTTCATTCTCCTGTAAATTTGATGTGCAGGTTGAGTAAATAAAGTAACCTCCCGGTTTTAAGGCATCCCATAAATCATTTACAATTCGTTGTTGGCGCAAAGAACAGTGTTCAACATTTTGCAGACTCCATTCACTTATAGCTTCCACATCTTTTCTGAACAACCCTTCTCCTGAACAAGGTGCATCGCAAACAACAACATCAAAAAAATTTGCCAAGCGCTTGAAAAGTCCAACATCTCCACGTGTGACAACTAAATTGGAATAGCCCCACCGTATAGCATTCTCTACAAGAACAGGTGCCCGGGGTGCAATAACTTCATTTGCCACAACAAGAGACTCAGGATGCAATAACGACAATAAATGTGTAGTTTTTCCTCCCGGTGCTGCACAGGCATCNNCTGCACCATGGCACAGAACTAACTGAAATATGTTCAGTATGCTTTTTGGGATTTATCCTCACTGACACCGGTACAGGTTTTTGTAATGACTGCACAAATAGCACTTTTTCTGATTCAGAAAGAGGCAACGATTCCAGAAATTCTTTTGGCAACAACAAGAATATGATTATATAAGTTGTGGTTGTAAAAATACATGAATCTTCACAGTTTTATATCACTCTGAGTTACAGTATAATTCTGAATTTTACAAAGCCTACTCCTATGCTTCATTTATTATCTTTGCCGTGTTTTTTAAAAATATGGATAGAAATTCGATTTTAGGAGTAGTGTTAATTATGGCTGTGTTGATTGGCTTTTCAATATTCAATCAACCTTCAAAAGAAGAGCAGGAAGCAGCAAAACGAAAGCAGGACTCTCTTGCATTGGTTGAAAAAAAGTATCAGGACAGTTTAAAACTTGTTACCAAACCCGTAGCTGCACTGAAGGCCGATACAGTAGCAGTTAGCGACACACTAAACAATGACTCACTTGCTCAAACAAAACTTACAGACAATTTTGGAGTGTTTGGCTTAGCAGCACAAGGTGAACACAAAAGTATTACTCTGGAAAGCGATTTGTTGAAATTAAAGCTCAATAGTAAAGGTGGACAGATTGACTATGTAGAATTAAAAAAATATAAAACCGGTGAAGGAAAACCTTTGGTGCTGAACAATGGAGATAGCTCTCAGTTCAACCTTAGCTTTTTTTCAGAAAACAAAATGATTTCTACGGGAGATTTGTATTTTGAATTACCTGCAAAAGGAATCACTGTGACCGGAAAAGACTCTCAGTCTGTTTCTATTAAGTTAAATGCCGGTGAAGGTCGCTATATTGAATATGTTTATTCATTAAAAGGTGATGATTATCGTGTCGGCTTTAAAATCAACTTCGTTAACATGGGCTCATTGGTGGCTTCCAATGCAGGATATATGGAGTTAAACTGGAAACAGAAACTACTGCAACAAGAAAAAAGCCATCAAAATGAAAGTGCTGTTTCAACAATTTACTATCGCTATACTGACGAAGAAGTTGACCATTTGAGCGAAACCAAAGATGATGGAACAGAATTAAAAACAAAGGTTCAATGGGTAGGATTTAAGCAACAATATTTTTCAAGTGTATTGATTGCTGACCAGGCTTTTGAGAGTCCGACAAGAATTAACAGTACTGTAATTGCTAATGAGGGTGCTGTGAGAATGATGCATGCCAATTTCACTATTCCATTCAGTCATCAGAATAATGAAAGCACAGGCATGAGTTTTTATTATGGTCCTAATCACTATCAAACACTAAAAAAATACAACATCGGGCTGGAGAAACTTGTTCCGTTAGGATGGGGAATTTTTGGTTGGGTAAATCGTTTTGCTGTTATTCCTGTGTTTAACTTTCTCAACAGTTTTGATATTAACTATGGTATCATCATACTAATTTTAACAATACTAATCAAAGTGGTGTTATTGCCTTTAACCTATAAGTCATACATCAGTACTGCAAAAATGAAAGTGTTGCAACCGGAAATGTCGGAGATACAAGCTAAGTTCAAATCTGACCCAATGAAGTTGCAACAAGAGACCATGACTCTTTACCGAAAAGCCGGAGTTAGTCCTTTAGGCGGTTGCTTACCAATGTTGTTGCAAATGCCAATATTAATTGCCATGTTCCGTTTCTTTCCTGCATCAATTGAGTTACGGCAGGAAGGTTTTTTATGGGCGAAAGATTTAAGTACTTATGATTCTATACTTGATTTACCTTTCAACATTCCTTTTTATGGCGACCATGTGAGTTTATTTACAATTCTCATGACTGTATCAACACTCATCTATACACGCATGAACATGCAAATGACTGCTGCTACAAACCCTTCAATGAAATATGTGATGTACCTGATGCCGATCATGTTTCTTGGAATTTTCAACAACTATTCTTCTGGATTGAGTTATTACTACTTTCTGGCTAACATGATTACCTTCGGGCAACAATACCTCTTTAAATCTTTTGTTGATGAAAAAGCAATTCATGCAAAAATTCAAGAGAATAAAAAGAAGCCTGTTAAAAAATCAAAGTTTCAGGAGCGATTAGAAAAAATGGCTAAAGAGCGTGGCGTAAGAAAGTAAACAGTCTGAAAGTTGTAAAGTAGAAATGTTTGGTTGTTTTAAGGAAAGAATATCTGAGTAATGCAATGATTTCATGATAAACAGTAAAGTCTTGTTGATTATATTTAAATTTGAAATTTTATTATTCTAAACTTTACTTTGCAAGAGTCAGTTTAAAAGCATTTTTAATTTAGACCAACAAATCAATAACTTAAATTTCGAATTAATAAATTTTTAAATAATATGAATAAAGTTGTAAAAAATGTTGACGAGGCTTTAAAAGATTTTCGTGATGGCATGACACTAATGGTTGGTGGCTTTGGACTTTGCGGCATTCCTGAAAACTGTATTGCAGCCTTAGTTCGTAAAGGCATTAAAGGACTAACCTGTATTTCTAACAATGCAGGTGTTGATGATTTTGGTTTGGGATTACTCTTGCAGCAAAAGCAGATCAAAAAAATGATTGCAAGTTATGTTGGAGAAAATGCAGAGTTTGAAAGACTGATGCTAACAGGAGAAATGGAGGTAGAATTAATTCCACAGGGAACTCTTGCCACCCGATGTCTGGCAGCAGGCTATGGCATGCCGGCAATTTTTACACCTGCCGGTGTAGGTACAGAAGTTGCACAAGGGAAAGAAGTAAGACGTTTCAGTTACAATGGCGTTGAAAAAGATTATCTGATGGAGTATGCATTTGATTCTGATGCTGCATTGGTAAAAGCCTGGAGAGGTGACACAGAAGGAAATCTTGTTTACCGTTCAACAGCGCGAAATTTTAATCCAATGATGGCTATGGCAGGAAAAATTACCATTGCAGAAGTAGAAGAATTAGTCCCTGCAGGAACACTTGACCCCGATCAAATTCACACACCGGGAATTTATGTACACCGTATTTTTCAGGGTGAGAAGTATGAGAAAAGAATAGAACAGAGAACGGTTAGGAAAAAATAATTTAATGATGAGATAATTTGATGATGAGATAATTTGATGACTATTGAGATGTCGAGAAAATTTAATACTCCTTTTGAAGACAATACAATACTGAAACTCACTTTTGAGTTTTCATTAAAAATTATTCACCTGTCTGAAGTTTTAAATTCCAATCATCAATATATTATTTCAAAACAAATTCTAAAATCAGCAACCTCCATTGGGGCTAACTCATACGAAGCACAAAATGCTGAAAGCGATGCCGATTTTATTCATAAATTTAAAATTGCAGCCAAAGAAGCTGATGAGACACATTACTGGCTTTTGTTGTGTAATCATGCTGATAATTATCCTGACACAACTAATTTACTGAATGAATTAGAAATTATAAAAAAAGTAATCAATAGAATTATTTCAACCTCAAAAAATAAATAATAAAATATTATCTTAGAGACATTTCAACATCATATTACTCCATATACAACGTCCACGAAAGTCGCATACTACAATCGGCTTTCATTATCAAATTATCTAATTTTCAAATCATCTAATTAAATATGCTCGACAAAAATTCAATAGCAAAACGCATAGCCCGCGAAGTTAAAGACGGCATGTACGTAAACCTTGGCATTGGCATTCCCACATTAGTAGCCAATTATATTCCCAAGGGAATAAATGTAACGCTACAATCAGAAAACGGAATTCTTGGCATGGGGCCTTTCCCTTTTGAAGGTGAAGAAGATGCAGACTTGATAAATGCAGGTAAGCAAACCGTTACATTACTTCCTGGTTCCGTAATCTTTGATTCAGCAATGAGTTTTGGGATGATTCGTGCTCAGAAAGTTGATTTAACAATTCTCGGTGCAATGGAAGTGAGTGAACAGGGTGACATTGCCAACTGGAAAATTCCCGGCAAAATGGTTAAAGGTATGGGTGGTGCTATGGACTTGGTAGCATCAGCGAAAAATATTATTGTGGCCATGCAGCATGTTAACAAAGCCGGAGAGTCGAAACTTTTACCTAAATGCACTTTACCTCTGACTGGAATTAAATGTATAAAAAGAATTGTTACTGAGCTTGCTGTTCTTGATGTTACTCCTCAGGGCTTTAAACTTCTTGAACGCGCCCCGGGTGTTTCTGTTGAAGAAATTAAAAAAGCTACTGCCGGTAAACTTATCGTTGAAGGCGATATCCCCGAAATGGTGATTGATTAACATCAGGCATTGATGAGATACCTCGATCATTTTGAAAAAATTGCGGAGAAAAGAATTCGCGACAGGCATAAACATCGTTATTACTGGAACGACATAACATTTTATTGTAACTACTTTTCGCACGAAACTTTTTCTGTATTAGAAGTAGGCTGTGGCACAGGTGAGCTATTAAACAACATCCGTGCTGCCCGTAAAACCGGCATTGACTACAGCCCTATAATGATTACAGAGGCAAAAAAACAGTTTCCGCAGATTGACTTTCAGGTAATGGCCGCAGAAAACATCTCTCTTAACGATAAATATGATTTAATAATTCTTTCAAATCTGACCGGCTACCTTGAAGATGTACAAGCGGTGCTCGAACAACTGAAAAAAGTTTGCCATGAGCGAACTAAAATCATTGTATCTTATCACAACCATCTTTGGGAACCATTTTTACGCTTAGCAGAAAACCTTGGACTGAAAACCAAGACACCACAATTGAACTGGCTCACCAGAATGGATGTGCGCAATCTCTTATTTCTTGCAGGCTTTGATTGTTATCGTGAGTCGAGGCGCATGTTGTTACCAATAAACATTCCACTTCTTTCACCATTGGTAAATAAGTTTATTGCCAAGCTGCCTTTATTCAGGTTAATGTGCATCAACACCTACTCTATTGCAAAGCCTTTGGCAAATGCAACTGAAGATATTAATGAAAAATATTCAGTAAGTATTGTCATCCCTGCACGCAATGAAAGCGGCAATATTGAAAACGGACTACTGAGAATACCTAAATTTGGCAAATGGCAGGAAATTATTTTTATTGAAGGCAACAGTACCGATGACACCTGGGACAGGATTAACGAAGTAGCCAATAAATATTCGGCTACTCATAAAATCAAAATTGACAAACAGCAAGGCAAAGGAAAAAACGATGCAGTACGAAAAGGCTTTGCTAAAGCTGAAGGCGACATACTGATGATTCTTGATGCCGACCTTACTATGCCTCCGGAGGACTTGCCTAAATTTTATGAAGCTATTGCCAGTAATAAAGGTGATTTCATCAACGGCTGCCGCTTAATTTATCCTATGGAAAAAGAAGCCATGCGATTTTTAAACATGCTGGGAAATAAATTTTTCAGTCAGGCATTTACTTGGCTCTTAGAACAGCCGTTTAAAGACACACTTTGCGGTACAAAAGTGATTTTCAGAGAGGATTACGACCGATTAGTTACCAATAGAAAATTTTTTGGCGACTTTGATCCCTTTGGTGATTTCGACTTAATATTTGGCGCCTACAAACTCAATCTTAAAATACAAGAACTACCTATCCGCTACCGCGAACGCACTTATGGCAGCACCAACATTTCACGCTTTAAACATGGTGTTATTTTACTTCGCATGTGTTTTTTTGCTGCAAGGAAGATTAAGTTTATTTAAGTGTAAAACAATTGATTTTTAATGGTAATTTTCAAGTTAGTTTTCCCTATTTATCATTGTAAAAAAACAAATTTGAGTTTGGAAATACAATACTCTATTTACAAGTAAACATTGCATAAAAAAGAGGCTGCCCACTTTTGAGACAGCCTCTTTTTTATTTGCTCATTTTATTTACTGTGCTTTCACCACTTTCTGTACCAGATACTTTCCATCAACATAAACCGAAAGAAAATAAATTCCTGCCGGAATCTCCAGATTTATATCGGTAGTCTGGTTCAGTTTGATAGCAACATTATATACAATTTTACCAATCACATCTGTAACAACCATATTAGTGCTACCTTCTTTTTCAGAGGGGATATAAATGCTGAACTGTTCTGTAAACGGATTTGGAGCCACCGTCATTTCTTTTTGTTTTTCAGCCATACTCACTTCGCCTTCACGACAAGACACCATACTCAGCTGTGCCGATTTTGACTTAGAACAACTGTTAGCTGTTTCAATTACTTTGTATTGTCCTGCTAATGTTGCAGAATAAGTTTGTGCTGTTGCACCCGGAATCAATACACTGTTTCTGTACCATTGGTAGGTTACCCCTGTAAAATTATTTGCTGTAAATACCTGTGCGGCTCCATTACATATTGTTGCACTTGCTGGCGTAATTACCGGAGCAGGATTGTTGATGACATCTAAAACAGCAATGTTACTTATCACAGCACATGAACCGTTGATTGAAACTTCTACTTTATACTGTCCTGCAGAAGTAACGTTGATGCTCTGACTGATTTCTGGTCGCAGTACATTATTTCTAAACCAGCGATAAGTGTAACCGGAACCACTATTGGCAGTAAATGTAAAAGGAGTACCTGCACATACTGTTGATGTACCGGCAGGACTCACAGAAGCAGTTACAGTATTCTCAGATATCACAGCTGCAGGTGATGTTCCGCTACCACACGGTGAAGAAATGAATACCGTATAACTACCTCCTGAAGTTGCATTATATGTTGAACCTGTAGCTCCTGAAATAACATTACCATTTTTATACCATTGATGTGTAAAACCAATCCCTGATGATGCACTCAATAACATAGAACCACCGGTACAAATAATCTGATTGCCTGATGGACTTATCTGTGCATTGAAACTTCCAATACTTACTATGATAGCATTGCTGTTTGTGTTGCCGCAACTTGCACTCACGTTACAGGAATAGTTTCCTGAAGCATTCGTTGTGTAACTTGTTGCAGTAGCTCCTGAAATGTTGCTTCCATTATTTTTCCACTGATAGCTATATCCTGGAATAGGGTTGTTTACATACATTGTTACCGATCCCTGATTGCAGAGCGTTGTTGGGTCGTTGGTGTAGATTGAAGCAGAAACAGAAGATGCAGCATTTACAGCAATAGTTTTTGATTTAGAGCAACCATTAGCAGTTTCAATAACTCTGTACGACCCATTAGATGTTGCAGTATAAATCTGAGAAGTTTCTCCAAGAATATCCACACTGTTTTTCTGCCACTGATATTGTACACCGGCAAAATTATTTGCCATTAGTACAACAGAACCCGGTGCGCAGAATGTTGTAGGCGTGACATGTGTAATAGCCGGAGTAGGGTTGTTGATTTGATTAGCAACTACACTGTTGGTGGTGGTTGAGCAAGAACCTGAAGTGATAACACATTTATAAGTACCGCCTGAACCAACATTAATAGAAGAATTTGTACTTGAAAGCAGCACATTGTTTCTGTACCATTGATAGGTGTAACCTGTTCCTGTAGTAGCGGTAAGCGTAGTATTCAAACCAGCACAGAAGTTAACAGTGCCCGCAGGAGAAATTTGTCCTGTTATTGTTCCAATGTTGACAATAGTTGCCGCAGAGGTTGCACTACAAAGATTGCTGTTGGTCACAATTACTGCGTAGCTGCCGGGTACGTTGGCATTGTAAGTTGGGAGATTTGCTCCTGTAATGTTATTCCCATTCAATGTCCACTGATAAGAGAGTCCGTTGCCGGTGTTGGCACTAAGTGTTTGTGTTGCACCTATACAAATATTAACAGTACCTGATGGTGTAATGCTTGAAGTGGGTGTGGTACCTGATGTGAATACGTTTATGAAATTAGAAGTAGCACTGCATCCGTTGTTATTGGTAACAATGCAACGATAGGTTCCACCAATAGAGGTAGTATAAGATGCATTGATAGCTCCTGTAATTTCTTGTCCGTTTGTTGTCCACTGATATGTTAACCCTGTTCCTGTATTTGCGTTTAATGTTACACTTGCGCCATTACATAAATTGGTGGAGCCACTTGCAATGATATTTGCTGCTGGATTAGTATTAAAAGTAATAACAGCAGAATCAGTGCTTAATTTGGTGCCACATCCATTGGTTACTGCACATCTGTAAACACCACTTGTAGTTGGAAAATAAACTCTGGATGTGGCGCCATTTACGTTAACTCCATTTTTTGTCCACTGATAATAAATACCTTTAATTGTACCTGGCGCATAGTTATCATAAAGAGTTACAACTTGTCCATCGCACTTAATGTATCCGCCTGAACTCGAAGTGGGCAAAATTTTGGATGTGGGTACAGAGTTTTTAATATTTACTTCAACAATATTTGAAGTAGCTGTACCACAGGGGCCTGTTATTATACACTTATAAAACTTGTTGTCAGGATAATTTGTTACAGGTGCTGCATAGGAGCTTGAATTTGCACCGGCTATAGTAGAATAGGGTCCATAATAATTAGAACTATTTACCCATTGGTAAGTATAAGATCCTGAAGAAGGGGTAACTGATAAAACAAAAGGAGCACAACCTATTGCAAAACCGCTGGGAGTAATAACGGGAGCAAACCCTGTTGTGTAAACATCAACAACGTTAGAAGTGGCAGTACATCCACTGGCATTGGTATGCCTTATTGAGTAGGCTCCTCCTGTCGTTGCGCTGTAAGTTGTACTTGTTCCCCCTGATATCACACTACCATTTTTTAACCATTCATAAGTTAATCCTGCAGGTGTAATGGAGTTAAGTGATACAGTTCCTGTGGTACAGAAAAAATTATTTCCTGTATAGGTAACTACAGGATCATTCGGTTTGGCATTGACATTCAATGCGTAAACTGGCGAAGTAAAAACGCCACATGCATTGGTAATGTCAACAGTATAGTTGCCGGCAGAAGCAAGTGTGACATTCTGTATATAAGTTGTGCCATTAGCACCAACTATGTTGTTACCATTTAGTTTCCATTGATATTTTGTTATGTCACTACCAACTGCATTTGATTGCATGGTAAAAGACTTGAGTTCACAGATGGGATTGGCATTAGACGAAGAAATGCTGGCACTATGGGTACCATAAACAACTGACATTTTTGATGATGTACTCTCACAACCCTGTGCATCAGTAATTTTTACAGTGTAGTTTCCTTGCACAGCAGGGCTGTAAGTTGATGAAGAGGCTCCTGGTACAACTACTCCATCTGCATACCAGGTATAAGAATAGCCGCTGCCAGATGGACTTGCATCTAAAGAGGCAGTACCCCCACTGCAAAGAATGGATGGAGAAGTTGATGATAAAATTGGTGTGTACGGAACAGGAAAAGTAGTTACAACCACATCTGTGGACATAAATTTACATCCGAAATATTTTACTTCGACTTTATAAGTTCCAGCAGTAGTGACTGTATAAGAAGTACCAAATATACCAGGTATTAGAACAGAATCTTTATACCAAGAATAAGTAGCTCCGGCAGTAGGAGTGACAGATAATGTAACACTGTTTCCTTGACAAATGTTAGTAGGTCCCGATGCTGTAATAGACGCACTTGCTGTAAAATTGGTTATCACTAATGAATCAATAAGCTGTGGTTGCCCATTGTCACATGAGTTGGAGATTAAACACTTATAAGTTCCCGGTAATTTGGCATAAATTCTTTGAGACGTACTAATAGGAATCCCATCTCTTGTCCAGCTATAGGAATCCCATTGAACTTCGCTACACCCCGTTGGAATAGTAACTGCATCATTGGAAACACATAGTTCTATTGAATCAGACCCACACAAATTGGTTTTACCTGTTTTAGATGCTACTCTGTTCTTATAAAGACCGAAAATACCTTTGTTTCGAATAGTCACGTTGTTGTCGGTATTTCCACAGACAGAATATAAACTAATTCTGTAAAACCCACTCATTACTCCCGTAATGCCATTAGGATTGGGGTAGTCAGCATACCATGAATTGTCATAAGGCTCTAAAACATATAATGCACCAATAAACCAGCACGAAGTATCTAATAATATAATATCATAGCAGTCATCCAAAATTCCAGAAATGGTGGTATATAATTTAGGGGTTGGTGGTGATGCAACAATATTAATTTGCATTAAATTGCTGGTTGCTGTTACACCATTAGCATCGGTAGCAATGCATGAATATGTTCCTGATTGGGTCACCGTATAGCTGCCTCCGGTGGCTGAAGCAATGTTAGTCCCATTTTTTTGCCATTGAAAAGATACGCATCCATTGCAAGAGATTACATGCAGTACGGTTCCGCTACAGGCGTTTCCCGAAGTTAATGAATTGGAATATTGATCACTAATTACAATACTCAAAGAATAGGCATGGAGAATAGCGAACAGAAACAAAGAGAGAAGAAATGCTTTTTTCATATTAGTATAATTTATTTGTAAGCGAAACTAACATAATTTTTCAAAAAACAAAACATTTTTTAAAAAAAAGACAGATAACCTCTTTGGCCATTCTATTTCCAAACAATTGCGCCCCGAACTAACGAATAAGATAAAAAGTGTGTCCCTGTCTCAAATCACATTTGAGGTGCAGAAAAAAAGCAACTACTATCATATCAAACAGAACAATCTATTCCAAAATATTATTAAAACTAAACTGGCAATACTTTTGCATCAACACCTACTCTATTTCAATACCGTACGGCTGCCTGGTCAGTTACAGCAAGTTAATTGGCGACTACAAACTCAATCTTAAAATACAAGAACTACCCATCCGCTACCGCGAACGCACTTGTGGCAGCACCAACATTTCGCGTTTTAAACATGGTGTTATTTTACTTCGCATGTGTTTTTTTGCTGCAAGGAAGATTAAGTTTGCATAAAAAAAGGCACAAACTTATTTGTCTGTGCCCATCGTGTAAATTTTAGGTTGTTATGTTTAATCTAAAGGCAGGCCAAAATGTTTCATAGTGGCCTCGTAATCGTTAAAGTTTACTCCGGAATTTCGGCTTCCAGTGTACGTTGATGCTGGAACTACAATAGCTTTAATACTTGTAAATGTTCGTGATGCACCACTGTAAGCAGAACCATCAGCATCAGCAATTTCTATGATAAAATTTCTTGTAGATGAAAAGGTATACGCCCTAGTTTGATAATTTGCTCCATTTCCCAAACCAGGAGTTGCATACCATGCTGATGAAGAAGAAGTTTTATGGTAATATAAAACCAAACTTGAATCAAGCATATTCGTTTTTACTGATGATGGGTAGTTATAAGTTTCATTATCATCAGTAGAAGTAAACGTAGTTGGTCCAAACATAAACAGTTTCACATTGGCATTTCCGTTAGTACCGTTTGTGCCATTGGTGCCATCAACACCATTTGTTCCATTAGCTCCTGCAGGGCCTTGTTCACCTTGCGGGCCGGTTTCACCATCTTTTCCGCAACCCATTAATGCTGTTATTGCAACAGCACATACAATAATCATTAGTTTTTTCATTTTGTTTAATTTTTAATTGTTAGATATTAATTTGTTTTTTTAATGCTGTAAAAATGAAATTTGGCTTCCTTACAACCAATACGTTAAAAGACGTATTTTACTATTTTTTCATATCATGTTCATCACAATTGCCATTCTTATCATGGCTACAGTAGTTGTTACCTTAAACTTAGCACGCAGGTTTTGGCGGTGGGTGCGCACGGTGTTATAGCTAATCTTAAGTCTTAAGGCTATAGATTTGTCCGAAAGGCCGCGACCTAATAAACTAATAACCTCTTTCTCACGCTTAGTTAAATACATATCCACTGTAGAATAACAGTGCAAAGTATTAAAAAAGCATTTGTTACATCAATACGTGAAATGGCGTATTTGAATTATAAATGCCGTCTAAACTAATTTATTTTCAATTGCAAAACGCACCAAAGCCGCAGTGTTTGGCAGTTTGAGCTTAATAAGCATATTGTTTCTGTGGGTGTCCACTGTTCGGCAGGATATGGAATATATTTTTGCAATAACTTCATTGGTTAACCCCTGACAAATTAATTTTAGAACATCTGTCTCTCTTGTCGAGATTGGTGCTTCTATTTTCTGATTGGGTTTATCTCTGTTATCAATTAGATGACTTAAAGCATCACATACATATCGTTTGTTTTTCATCACTGCATCAAATGCATTCAATACTTCATCCACATCATTACCTTTTAGCAGATAGGCATCGGCACCGGCACTCCAGGCAGTACTTAACGATATCAAGTCGCTATGCATGGTTAATATTATAACCTTAATGTTCGAGCTCATTCTTTTTAATTCGCGACAGGCATAAATGCCATCCATCAACGGCATATCAACATCCATTATCACGCAATCTGCCTTATTCTTTAGACAGGCTTCAATGGCCTCCTTACCATTGTTAACGACAGTTATCATTTCTATTGGAAATGATTTAGCTAAAAGCTCTTTCAAGCCGTGAGCAAACAGCAGATGATCGTCAGCAATAATTAATTTCACTTTCATATTTTTAAATTTATGCGGTTTCCAATTTTGTCAATTGGATTTTGTTTTCAATTTCAATCTTGGCAACAAAGCCTTTTCCCTCTTCTGACAAATAATTCAATGTTCCCATACATCCACTTACTCTTTCGGCTATATTCCTCAAGCCATTGCCATAGTTGCACTTTAACAAGTCCAGCCCTTTGCCATTATCAACATATTTAAGCTAGACCATTTCGTTATGCTTCATCAAATCAATGCTAATATTAGTGGCTTTGGCATGCTTTAACGAATTATTAATCAGTTCAAGGATAATATGCGAGAGTTGGTCATGTAAGTAAACTGAAATTTTATGGTCATCAAGGTTATGATTAAAGTGAATAACAATATTGTTGATTGGTTTTAACATGGCAATCATTTGATTTATTGAATTCACACAATCATAAGGCTCTACAGTATCACTTTTTAGGTTATTAATAATTTGATGGAGTGATTTTATTGCATCATCCAATGCGCTTACCGAATTATTGACAAAACTTGAATCATCATTTCTATTCGAATTATCTATCCGCTCTATCAGTAATTTGGCCAATGACAAACTTGAACCTAGTTTATCGTGCAGATTTTTGGTAACGTCATTACGCATCTTCATGAATTGTATTTCCATTTTTTGCCTCTTTTGTTCTGCTACCAATAAATCCTTCTCGGATTTCACTTTAGCCATTTCAATCAGGTACGACTTATAAGTAAGTCCTGTAGTAAATGTAAACAACTCTGCCAAGGCACAAACCATTAACGGCAAATGTGGATTAACGATTAAGGGTGTCAATTGCTTCTCCTGTATTCCCAATACAACAGTCACCAATGAACCACTGATAATAAAAATTGCTCCAATAATTGAAAATTGCTCAAGTGGGATTTTCTTTTTTAAAAACTTAATTACAATAAACAAGGAGGTTATGATAGTTACACATGCCACAGTCACAAAAAGAATGTATAAGATAGTTCCATTAACTCCAGCCAAAACAAGTAAAGGAGCTACTATGCAGTATGTCAGGATAAAACGTTCCAACTTATAAACTACAAGATTTAGCTCAGGGTTATGAATAGAAAGTTCCAAAAACGATCGTTGAAACCGGAAGTAAAAGAAAACAGACAATAATGGTAGAGGATAGATGTTGATTTCCAAAATCCATTCACCCAAGGGGAATATATCACCTATGTTTAAAATGTGTCTGTATAAACTTACAGCATACAACACAACTGTAAACAAATAAACTAAGTAATAGGAAAAATCTACACGTCTGTGGAGTATCCACTGTACAACAACAAAGAGCATCTGAAACAGCACCACAGCTATAAAAGCTATTACTCCCTGCTGCTGACTTTCTATAGTTAAGAATCTAAAGTCCATGGTAATTGGAGTAA
>DKKR01000027.1:12608-36694 GCA_002455375.1 Bacteroidetes bacterium UBA6661 | reverse complement strand
TTTTTAAATGCGTCATAGTTATCGTATAAAAACTCAGATGCCTGATGCATGTTATTGTCGAACCTGGCACGCCTGCCCATACCACTCAACGCTCTATGAATTCCGTTTAATGTAGCGTAGTTTTTCAACCAGTTGTCATGCTCCATGTAAACCAACATTTCTTTGGTACGTTCAGGCAAAAACTGATAATTCTTATGTAAGAGCTGATAGATATTCTTTGCATATTCATCTATGGGCAAGTCTGAATAATTATTCCATTCTGCCGCCAGAAAATGATCATAAAATATATCACTGATTACAGGTGTGTACTTATGAAAATAAGGACGCAGCAATGCTTTACTTTGTTCAACAACAGCATGTGTATCTGTAAAATGGTCAATAAAACGGTGTAGTATTACGCCCTTCTGAATTTCTTCGGGAAGTGTTTTCCACGCGCTGCCTTTCAGATGGTCGGCAATAAAATTTCCAATCATTAGCGGTTCATTATTGCCGGACAAATACAGATGTGCCAGAAAATTCATTGGGCTAATGTAGCAAATAGCTCCTTTAAAAATGTAAACCCTATAGAATGACTACCTTTGCAATAGATTTAATTATGCAGGTACTACAAAAAACAACACAATATTTATCACTTGTAAAGTTCAGTCATACTGTTTTTGCACTTCCTTTTGCTGCTATTGGTTTTACGTTGGCTATTTCACACAACGCGCTGCCTGTTTTGTGGCCTCTGGCAATAAAAGTTTTAATATGTATGGTTACTGCACGTAATGCGGCAATGGCATTTAATCGTTGGGCCGACAGAAACATTGATGCCTTAAACCCACGTACTGCCTTACGCGAAATTCCTGCCGGCATCATTAAAGCTAACCGTGCATTGTGGTTTGTAATTATTAATGCTTTACTTTTTACAGTGACTGCATACTTAATTAATAACCTTTGTTTTTATCTGTCGCCTGTTGCATTGTTTGTTGTACTTGGCTACAGCTTTACCAAACGCTTTACGGCACTTTGTCATTTAGTTTTAGGTGCTGGACTTGCATTGGCTCCTGTTGGTGCTTATCTGGCCGTTACAGGCAGGTTTGACATTGTTCCCATTTTAATTGGCGTAGCTGTTCTTTGCTGGGTTAGTGGATTCGATATTATTTATGCTTTGCAGGATGAGCAATTTGATCGTGAAAATAAATTACACTCCATTCCTTCACTTATGGGAAAAAAACATGCATTGCAGGTATCAAGGATTTTACATTTTTTAACAGCAGGATTTCTTGCTCTTTTTCTTTATCAGGCTCATATTGGCTTGTTAGCGTGGTCAGGGTTGGCAGTATTTTGTGCACTGCTTATTTACCAGCACAGTTTGGTATCTGAAAATAATCTTAGCAAAGTAAACATAGCCTTTGCCACTACAAATGGCATTGCCAGCATAGTTTTTGCCGGCATGGTTATTACAGATATTTTTTTATTGAATTAATTATTACCTGCCAACTGTTATAAACGGTTACAGGCGCAGAGAACCACCAACTGCGCCTGTGAAAAACAACCAACCATGAAAAGTATTGATACTACATTGTTCGTGTAACGATTCTCGTAAAGATTTTTTTGTCTGTGGTTACTTTTATTAAATAATTTCCGGGTTTCAATTTTGAAGCATTGACTGCAATTTCATTAACCTGCTGTTGTTCTAAATCAGGATTCAGTTGTTCAGCAATTTTTCCATCCATGGCATAAACAATAATGCTTTGTATGTTGCTGACAGGCGTACTGAATTTCATTGTAAAATTGTTGCTGAATGGATTGGGATAAATTTCCATCATAACATGGTCTTCTTTCTCATAAGCAGTTCTCAGCATGGCATCTGTGTAATTTAATCCAACCAGCACATGATGTTCCATAGCACAACCGTTACCATCTTTCATGCGCACTGTGTAAGTTCCCTGCGATAAGTTTGCTAAATCAGAAACGGTTTGCCCATTGCTCCACTGATACTTTAACGGAGGCATACCACCTAATACCTGCAATTTAATGCTGCCATCATTTTTTCCTATAACACTTTCATCAAGTACAGTTGCAAATATGCCGATTGGCTCAGGCTGCTTAACGGTAAAAGTATTTCTATAAACTTTATTATTAGCATCAGTAATGAGCACACTGTAATCACCGGCAGAAAGATTGCTGATAGTTGCTCCACTCATTTCATTCGACCATTCAAATTTATAAGGTGCTACCCCTCCTTTTACATTCAGTTTTATTGAACCATTTTTTCCTCCGTTACATAATTCATGTTTAACAACGGATTCAACTTGCATAGGCGATTTTTCATTCACCGTAAAATATGCTGATGCACTACAACGATGCGAGTCATCAACTCTGACAGCATAAACACCTTCCTCAATATTATTCAACGACTGACTGTTTTCCATATTCGACCACAGATAGGTGTAATTTCCAACACCACCGGAAACATTTAATATTATGCTACCATTGCTTTTATTCAAATCTGCCTCTGTAATTTTTGCTTCCACTTTTATTGCTTCAGGGTTTTTTAATTGCACTTCAGCTTTAGCAATGCAACCATTATTATCTTTAACAATCACAGAATAATTTCCGGCTTTTAATCCGCTCTGATCTTCTGTTTTAGCACCATCAGACCACTCAAAGGTATAGGGAGCCCAACCGCCTTTTACTTCAACATCTATCAAGCCACTGGCCTCGTCATTACATAGAGGATCATACTTGGCTATGTTTAACCCAAGAACTTTATTTCTTTCAATAGTGATGTTCGACATTTTTACACAGCCATTTTTATCAGTAACTTTTACTTCATAGTCACCGGCCGCAACAGCTTCAAGGTTTTGCTGACGCGTTTGATTCGACCACTCATACTGATATGGCTGCGTGCCGCCTGTTACCAATAAGCTTGCTTTACCATCACGTGCATAACACTGTTCTGAAGTAACCTGCGAATAAATTGTCATGGCATAAGGTTCAGTGAGCGTAATAGATTGNNTTGCCGCCAAAACAAGTAACGTTCTGACCCTTTAATGTTGCTTTAAGTGCTTTGCCCTTTGCATAAGCAGGAAATGGATTGCCAATATAACTGAACATAATCAGTATGATGGCTGCTTTTGTTGATTGTTGAATTGTTCTAATCATTGGTGGTTCAATTAAGATGCTTGCAAGCTATCACACCACCAATGCAGCAAGGCACTGTTTTATGTTAACATGTTAAATTTTGGGGTGAAAATTCAAATAAAAACGGCAAACGGTTTTTAGGCAACTACTCCCTGAAAGGATTTCTGGGCACCCATTTCTCCGGTGTAAATCGCTTTACAACGGGCTTCACTATTTTATTCAAGACTGTATTACTCAGATTAAAATATGCATGTAATGGATAGGCTTTGGCACCGGTGGTTGATTTTATCTCCATAGCAGTCCGTCCATAGTAAAGATTTGACGCACGCTGTTTGATGGCTTCTTCAATAAAACGATACAATATATTCTGATAAAGAGAAAGTGTTTTATTCAAACTGTAATCTATTCCAATAAAATGTGCTTCATGATGACCTGCATGTTGAAATCCACAATAAAAGGCAATCATTTTACTTTCTTTAATAAAAGCTTTAACATAGAATTTTTCCGGCATGATGGTTAAGAGCTTTTCAAAATATAAAATATTGACTCTTGCCATTTGCACTGTTGCCTTATTTTGAATATTCAGATAAAGTCGAATTAAATCATCTCCATATTTCAAAATATCTTTTACATCTAGTGCAACAATCTCAACATCTTCTATCTTTCTGATTACACTATTTGCCTTTACCCGATATTTTGTTGTCAGAGCCGCCAAATAATCCTCAAGAGTTTGCCACTGTTCCCGAATGAATAAAATCATTTCAGGGTCCATTGGCAATTCAAAAAAGCCATCTTCCAGCAAGGGTTGGTCTATCCTAGTGTTGTTATAAAAATCTTTCACCATCCATCCGCAAACTGATGCATTATTAATTGTACTTACAATTTTCAATCTCACTTCAGGCAGAATTTGAATTATGGCAGACAAGACATCTCTGTTAATAACATTGATACCATATTCACCACTCACAAAAAAACTTCCGCAACAAATTAAAAAATTTACTTTCCCGGTTTGACATTTAAATAACAGTTTGTTGATTGTCTTATTCAGGTTCTGCAACAACCATCCTTTATCTTTTAAATTCAGTACACCATCCAAATCTTTATTGGCAACATCAAGCAATTGAAAACATAAGGTAGCAACAGGCATCTTATTATCGTAAACAATCACGTATCTAAACTGCATACCGGCAGGCTTGCTTTGTTCCAATGCTGACAAATAAGAGAATGAAGTAAAAATGACATTTTCACCATTTATGGTCTGCCAGTCATGTAACGGTACTTCAGTCACACTTTTAAAAACTTCTATTCTTAACATATTGCTCTTCAATACACTTCTTACGCTGTCATTTAGCGACAGGCACAATTAAAACATTTAAAAAAACAAAGCACGTAAAAATTATTTCACGTTATTTGTAACAGTTAAAAGTAAAGTTAGTTATGAATATTAAATACAATTCCATCAACAGCAAGCTTTTTGTTGACAACAGGAAAAAGTTTACAGCAGAGTTAAAACCTAAATCAATTGCTATTTTTCAATCTAATGATGAGATGCCGCGTAGTGGCGATCAGAATTTTACGTTTCGTCAGAATGCAGATTTGTTTTATCTCACCGGTATTGATCAGGAAGAAAGTATTTTAGTCATATTTCCTGACTCACCATTGCCCCAATACAAAGAGATTTTATTTGTAAGAAAAACCAATGAACGCATTGCCATCTGGGAGGGGCATAAATACACTAAAGAAGAGGCACAAGCCACCTCTGGTATAAAGCATATCTATTGGACAGAAGAATTTAACGCTGTTGTGCCCATGCTGATGCATCATGCAGAGAATGTTTATGTCAACATAAACGAAAATGATCGTCATGCTACTGAAGTACCTTATCGTGATATGCGCTTTGCACGTGAATGGAAAAACCGTTTCCCTGCACATAATTTTGAACGACTTGGTCAGATAATGGCTAAATTGCGCTCACGCAAGCATGAAATTGAAGTTCAGTTAATCAGCGAAGCTATTAAACATACAGAATCTGCATTAAGACGTGTGTTGAAATTTATGAAACCGGGTGTCATGGAATACGAAGTTGAAGCAGAAATTATTCATGAGTTTGTACGTAATCGTTGCAATGGTCATGCATATAGTCCTATAATTGCATCAGGCGCTTCTGCATGTGTTTTACATTATAACGAAAATAACAAACCTTGTAAAGATGGCGATCTGGTGCTGATGGATTTTGGTGCCGAGTATGCAAACTATGCTGCAGATTTAACAAGAACCATTCCTGTGAATGGAAAATTTACGCCAAGACAGAAAGAAGTATATGAGGCTGTTTTGAGAGTGATGAAAGCAGCAACCAAACTTCTTGTCTCAGGCAACTTTATTGAAAAATATCATGCCGAAGTAGGTAAAATGATGGAGGAAGAATTGGTGAATCTTAAACTGATAACCAAAGATGACATTAAAAATCAAAATCCGGAGTGGCCTGCCTATAAAAAATATTTTATGCATGGCACATCTCACTTCCTTGGACTTGATGTACATGATGTAGGAAACAAATATCAGGCTATGCAGGCAGGAATGGTGTTTACTTGTGAGCCTGGAATTTATATTCCCGAAGAAAGCATAGGAATACGTATTGAAAATAATATCCTCATCACCGATAAAGGCCCGGTTGACCTTATGGCAACAATACCGGTTGAAGTAAGTGACATTGAATCATTGATGCGTAAATAATCATAAAAAATAATAGAAAACATACTCTACAAATATGCAAAAAGACAAAACTGTTTTTAAACTGATAAAAGAAGAACTTGCCCGCCAGCGTCACGGTTTGGAATTGATAGCATCGGAAAATTTTGTCAGCCAACAGGTGATGGATGCCATGGGCTCATGCCTGACAAACAAATATGCAGAAGGACTTCCCGGCAAACGCTATTATGGCGGCTGCGAAGTTGTTGATGAAATAGAACAGATTGCTATTGACAGAGCAAGAACACTTTTTAATGCAACATGGGCAAACGTTCAGCCTCATTCCGGTGCACAAGCCAATGCAGCCGTAATGCTTGCCTGTCTGCAACCGGGTGATACGATTCTTGGTTTTAACCTTTCGCATGGTGGGCACTTAACACATGGTTCACCTGTAAATTTTTCAGGCAAACTTTATCGTCCTACATTTTATGGCGTTGAAGAAAATACAGGTACAATTGATTATAACAAAGTTGAAGAAACTGCTTTAAGAGAAAAACCAAAATTAATTATCTGCGGAGCCTCTGCCTATTCGCGCGATTGGGATTATGTTGCACTGCGTTCCATTGCAGATAAAATAAATGCATTGTTGCTTGCTGATATTTCACATCCCTCCGGACTTATTGCACGAGGATTGCTTAATGACCCTTTACCACACTGTCACTTTATTACTACCACAACTCATAAGACTTTACGTGGTCCACGTGGTGGTTTAATTATGATGGGCAAAGATTTTGAAAACCCATGGGGACTGAAAACTCCAAAAGGCGAAACACGAATGATGACTGCCTTAATGGACAGTGCTGTTTTTCCGGGCACACAAGGAGGACCATTAGAACACGTTATCGCAGCTAAAGCTGTAGCATTTGGCGAAGCATTAAGCGATGAGTATTTTGAATATTGTTTGCAGGTAATTCGAAATGCTAAAACTATGGCTAATGCCTTTGTTAAAAAAGGATATAAAGTAATTTCAGGTGGAACAGACAATCATTTAATGTTGATTGATCTTCGCTCAAAAAACATAACAGGAAAACAAGCCGAAAATGCTTTAGTACGTGCAGATATCACCGTAAATAAAAACATGGTGCCATTTGACACACAATCTCCTTTTGTGACTTCAGGAATGCGCGTTGGAACACCTGCTATGACATCACGAGGAATGACAGAAACAGAAATGGTTCGTATAGTTGAATTGATTGATACTGTAATTATGAATCATACGAATGATGCTGTAATTGAAGAAGTAAAGACTGCCGTCAATGACATGATGGATCATTTTCCGCTCTATTAATTTATTTATTTCACTCGATAAAAATATTTTTTAGCATTTAGCGTTTGAGAGTGCATAAACCAAATTCCATGAGAATACTAACGCTGTTAGCAGCACTGTTGCTTCCTGTTTGTTTGAAAGCTCAGACAGGTGGAAGTGCAATCTTTCGTTTTCTTGATCTGCCATCATCAGCACGTCATGCGGCACTCGGTGGAAATTTCATTTCCATTCGTGATAATGATTTAAACACTTCTTTTTTCAATCCTGCCATATTAAATGTTGATATGGATAAACAAATCACATTCAACTACAATCCATATTTCTCGGGAATAAAATATGGCTACACTGCTTATGCGCATCACATTGAAAATATTGGAACACTTTCTGCAGGCATACAATATGTAAGCTATGGAAAATTTGACCGCACAGATGAAACAGCAACTGACTTAGGAACTTTTTCAGGTGGCGATTATGCATTAAACGTATCTATGTCAAGGCCTGTTGGAATTGATAGTGTGCTGTTTGTAGGTGCTTCATTAAAATTTATTTACAGTCATATAGACACCTACTCTGCTTTTGGAATTGCTGCCGACCTTGGTGTCAACTATTACAGTCCAAATAGACTGACAAGTGCAGCTCTTGTTGTTAGGAATGCAGGCCGTCAGCTAAAGTCCTATACAGAGAAAAACAACGAGCCTTTGCCAATAGAAATTGAAGCAGGCATTACACAAAAGTTAGCCAAGGCGCCTTTTCGATTTACTTTAACTTATCGTCATATTGAAAAATGGGATCTTTCCTATATTGACAACAACAGTCAGGAAACCGATCCATTGACAGGTGAAATAAAAGAACCTGAAAAAGCATCCTTTGGGAATAAATTATTGCGCCATCTGATAATCAGTAATGAGATTCTTATCAGTAAAAATTTTCATTTGCGAATGGCTTACAATTTCCAAAGAAGAAATGAGATGAAAGTAGAAAGCAGACCGGCAATGGTTGGTATTTCTTTCGGACTTGGCTTAAAGATTTCTAAATTCCATCTCAGCTATGGCAGAAGTCTTTACCATCTTGCAGGTGGAACCAACAGTCTTTCTATTTCAACTTATCTAAACGATTTTAAGCGCAAGCCAAAAGCAACAGAAAGTTAAGATGAAATAAAGTTAAGATTCACTGTTGTTCTTATTGCTTTTCATTATTTTTGAAAAGTTTTCCGGATAAGTTTTATGATAATTGCTATTGATGGTTATTCATCCTGCGGGAAAAGTACGGTTGCAAAAGCCATAGCAAAGCGGCTTAAATTGAATTATATTGATTCGGGTGCCATGTACCGCGCAGTGACTTATTATTTTCTCCAAAACAATATTCCATTCAGCAAAACTGCTGATGATGTTGTAACTGAGTACACCTCTATTCTTGAAAACATACATATTCAATTTATCAGAAATGAGCAAACCGGACAATCAGAAATATATCTGAATGGCAAAAACATTGAAGTAGAAATCAGACAGATGGACGTTTCAGACAATGTCAGTTATGTGAGTGCAATAAAATCGGTACGAAAAAAATTAGTTGTCATGCAACAGCAAATGGCAACCATGGGACACTTGGTGATGGATGGCCGTGACATTGGAACTACTGTTTTTCCGAATGCCGACTTGAAAATTTTTATGACTGCATCACCCGAAGTACGTGTTTACAGAAGGTATCATGAACTCATCGAGAAGGGAATAAAGGTAACACCTGACGAAATCAGAAAAAATATTGAATTACGTGACTATGAAGACACACACAGGGAAGAAAGCCCGTTAAGAAAGCCTGATGATGCCATCATTCTTGACAACACCTATATGAGTCGCGATGAACAAGTACAATTTGTATTAGATGCTGTTGCTAAGTTGAAAAAAGCAATTTAATCAGATAAGCATTCCTTTACATTCGTTCAGGAGCTTTAATACCAAGTAAGTTCAATGATTTTTTAATTGTCAATGCACAGGCTTCGGCCAAGCACAATCTGAATCGGCTTGTTTCCAATTCGCCCTCAGATATAATTGAATTATCGTGATAGAACTGATTAAAGCTTTTTGCTAATTCATAAACATAGTTAGCAACAATAGCCGGAGATAATTTTTCTGCTGCAGTTTCAACTGTTTCTTTAAAACGAAGAATATTAATTGCAAGTTCTCGCTCTTTATCATTCATGCTAACAACTGACTCCAATGCCATATTTCTATAATCATTCAGTTGTGCCATCTGAGAAGCCCGTTTCAAAACAGAACAAATTCTTGCATGCACATACTGAATATAAGGGCCTGTGTTTCCATGTATCTCTACACTTTCAGCAGGATTAAACAACATTCTCTTTTCAGGATCAACTTTTAAAATAAAATATTTAAGTGCTCCAAAGCCAAGCGTTTCATAGAGTTGTTTTAATTCATCGCTGCTAAACTCTTCAATCTTGCCTAACTTACTTGTTTCTTCAGCGGCAGCAGCAGTTACTTCATCCATCAAATCATCTGCATCAACAACAGTTCCTTCACGCGATTTCATTTTACCACTCGGCAAATCAACCATTGCATAACTCAAATGATAAAGCTTATTAGCCCATTCATACCCTAATTTTTTCAGTATTAAAAACAATACTTTAAAATGATAGTCCTGCTCATTGCCAACAACATAAATTTTAGAGTCAAAATCAAACTCATCGTGACGCAACAATGCAGTGCCTAAATCCTGTGTAATATAAACTGAAGTTCCATCAGAACGCTGTACTATCTTTTCGTCCAAGCCATCGCTTGTTAAATTAACCCAAACACTGTTGTCAGCTTTTTTATAAAACACCCCTTTCGACAACCCCTCTTCAACTATTTTCTTACCTAGCAAATACGTTTCTGACTCATAATAGGTCTTGTCAAAATCTACTCCTAATCTGTTATAGGTGACATCAAACCCTTCATAAACCCAGCTATTCATCATTTTCCATAATGCCCTCACTTCTTCATTGCCAAGCTCCCATTCTATCAGCATCTGTCTGACTTCTTGCATTAAGGGTGCACTCTTTTCGGCTTTATCTTTCTCAATACCTGCAGCAATCAACTCTGAAACCTGCTGTTTATAGTGCTTATCAAACTCCACATAATATTTCCCAACCAAATGATCTCCTTTCAATCCGGAGGATTGCGGTGTTTCACCATTGCCAAACTTTTTCCATGCCAGCATTGATTTACAAATGTGCACACCTCTGTCGTTGATGATACTCACTCGTTTTATATTTCGTCCTGTTGCTTTAAGAAGCAATGAAACCGAATAACCTAAAAGAATATTGCGCAAATGTCCAAGATGTATAGGCTTGTTTGTATTTGGCGAAGCATACTCAACAATTACGGGCTTAGACTTATCCGGCTTGGAAAAACCATAATCAGGATTTGCAAATGCAGCTGCAACTTTTTTCAGCCACTGCTCATCACTTATAGAAATATTTAAAAATCCTTTTATGACATTGTAATTACTGATAAAAGATGCATGTTTGATTAAATACTCTCCAATTAATCTTCCTGTTTCTTCAGGTGATTTTTTTGACTGACGAACAAAAGGAAAAACAACAATAGTATAATCTCCATCAAACTCTTTGCGTGTTTGTGTGTAAGTCAACAGACTTTCATCAGGCTCAAAATCAAAAAGCGCTTTTAATGCTTCATTTGTTATGCTCGCTAATTCCTTTTCAAAAATCATTTCAAAACAGATTAATTATAGATGGCATTTTTTGCCGCCAGTAAGGTGTTCTGTAACAATCCGATAATTGTCATCGGACCAACTCCTCCCGGAACCGGTGTGATAAAACTACACTTATTAGCCACTTCATCATACTTTATATCACCTTTCAGCTTGTATCCACTTTTTGTTGCTTGGTCAGCCACACGCGTAATGCCTACATCAATCACTACGGCACCTTCTTTCACCATAGCTGCTGTTATCAGTTCGGGTGAACCAATAGCTGCAATTAATATATCAGCACGTTTTGTGTATGATGCAAGATCTACTGTCTTACTATGACAAATTGTTACGGTACAATTACCGGGTTTACTGTTTCGACTCAATAAAATACTCATTGGCATTCCAACTATATTGCTGCGTCCAACTACAACACAATGCTTCCCCTGTGTTTCAATTTTATATTTTTCAATCAACTGCATAATACCTTTGGGTGTGGCTGCAATGTAACAAGGCTTGTTCTGCTGTAGCCTCCCTGCATTCATCGGATGAAATCCATCAACATCTTTTGCAGGATGAATAGCTTCATTTATTTTCTGTGGTGAAATATGATTTGGAAACGGTGATTGCACAATAACACCATCAATGCTTGAATTAAAATTGAGTTCATTTATACAGTTCAATATTTCGCTTTCACTCACCGTATTTTCAAAACGAAAAAGCGATGCATTAAATCCAACATCATGACAAGTCTTTAATTTATTAGCAACATAAGTTTCGCTTGCTCCATTATTACCTATGAGTAATATAGCTAAGCCCGGAGGACGTTTACCTATTGCAACAAGCACATTTACTTCCTGCTTTAGAAGAGCTTTATACTCTTCTGCTGTTTGCTTACCATCAATTATTGTCATGCCCAAAAAATATTGTCCTTATACGATAAATCATCTTCTCATTCCGGGCATATTGCGCATCATATTTTTCATATTGCCGGTCGTCATCATTTTCATCATCTTACGCATATCTTCAAACTGCTTAATCAATTTATTTACTTCCGGAATACCTGTTCCGCTACCGGCTGCAATTCTTTTTTTTCTATTTCCATTAATCAAATCCGGATTAGCTCGCTCTGCCGGTGTCATTGACTGAATAATAGCTTCTATACTTTTAAAAGCATTGTTATCAATGTCCATATCCTTAACAGCTTTACCAACTCCGGGTATCATCGAAACAAGGTCTTTAATGTTTCCCATTTTTTTAATCTGCTGCAATTGCGAAAGGAAATCATTAAAATTAAACTGATTCTTGGCAAACTTCTTCTGTAGCTCGGCAGCTTGTTTTTCATCAAATTGCTCCTGTGCTTTTTCTACCAACGTCACTATGTCGCCCATACCTAAAATACGGTCGGCCATACGTTCCGGATGGAAAACATCCAATGCATCCATCTTCTCACCTGTACCCACAAACTTTATTGGCTTGTTTACAACAGAACGAATAGACAATGCAGCACCACCTCTTGTGTCACCATCAAGCTTTGTTAAAACTACTCCGTCAAAATTCAATCTGTCATTAAACGCTTTTGCCGTATTCACTGCATCCTGGCCGGTCATACTGTCAACAACAAACAAAATCTCATCAGGCTCGATTGCATTTTTCAATGCAGCAATTTCATTCATCATCTGCTCGTCTATAGCTAAACGACCTGCAGTATCAACAACAACTACATTGTTTCCATTCTGTTTTGCTTGCTTTATTGCGTGACGTGCAATTTCTACAGGGTTTTTATTCTCTACTTCAGAATAAACTTCTACACCTATCTGCTCACCTAAAACTTTCAACTGATCTATGGCTGCCGGCCTGTAAACATCGCATGCCACCAACAAAGGGGTTTTCCCTTTTTTAGTCTTCAAAAAATTCGCAAGTTTCCCGGACAGGGTAGTCTTACCCGAACCTTGCAACCCCGACATGAGAATAACAGACGGATTTCCTTTCAGATGTATATCCGTCATCTGTCCACCCATTAATGTCGCCAGTTCATCATGAGCAATTTTAACCAGCAACTGACCGGGAGATACAGCCGTTAATACATTCTGTCCTAAAGCCTTTTCTTTAATGGTATCGGTAAACTGTTTTGCTACTTTATAATTTACGTCAGCATCTAACAATGCCCTTCTAACCTCTTTTAAAGTTTCGGCAACGTTAATCTCTGTTATCTTTCCCTGACCTTTAAGGTTTTTGAACGCCTTTTCTAACTTATCACTTAAATTCTCGAACATGATTTATAAAATAGTGTGCGAAAATAATAAAGTTTAACCGTTTTCAGGATATAAAAAACGCATCTGAACAATAAACCTTCCGTTAATCAATCCAGCAAAATTCTTAACTGTTAAAGTTTGTTAATGAGGATAAAATTCTATCAATTAATTTCACTTTGAAGCTCCCTCAATAAAACAATTCTTAATTTCGCAACGCAGTTACCGGAATAACATGAAACATAATATAATTATTTTTTTATTCATATTTTTTTTCAGTGAAGTTAATGCCCAGAAAATCTGGTCGCTTAAAGACTGTATTGACTATGCACTGAACAACAATATTAGTGTTCAGCAATCAATCATTGCCTCAAAAATTGCGGCTGCAACTTATCAGCAAAGTGTTGGCAGTCTTTTTCCGAGTATCAATGCCAGTTCATCTTTAAATTACAACTACGGCAGAAGCCTTGACCCTACAAGCTATCAATATGTTGACCAAACATTTCAGTCAGGTGGTGCATCGTTAAATGGAAATCTTCCAATTTTTCAGGGACTGGAACTGCAACATAATCTGCGTAAAAGCTCCATAGATTTTGATGCTAGTAAATTAGATGTACGCAAGGTGCAGAATGATATTGCCTTGTCAGTTGCAACTGCCTACTTGCAGATACTTTATAGCAATGAGCAATTAAAAGCAACCAACGACAGAATAGATGCGGTTACAAAAGAACGTAACAGGGCAAAAATTTTAGTTGATAATGATTTGTTAGCCGAAGGCTCCTTGCTTGATGCAGATGCACTTCTTGCCACAGAAGAATTCAATAAAGCGTCAGCAGAAAATCTGCTCACCTCATCAAGACTCACGCTCATTCAACTAATGCAACTTGAAGGAGCGAGTGATATTGTTATTGAAACTCCTACATTGGAAATCCCATCGCAAGAATCTCTTTCATTATCGTCAGAATCGGTTTACAATGAAGCTTTAAAAAATCTGCCGGAGGTAAAAGCCTCTGAACTTAGGCTGAAAAGTGCCAAGGAATCTTTAGGCATTGCCCGTGCTGCACGCTATCCAAAGCTATCTGCATTTGGCTCTTTATCTACCAATTATTCCAATCAGGCAACATCATTGGATGGTAGTCCGGTTTTCACTGGCTATGTTCCTTCAGGTGCTGTTACCTCATCGGGAGAGCAAGTACTCCAACCTGTTTTCAATTATAAATATATTGATACCCCTTTAAAAGATCAGCTGAATAATAATTTCGGGAAAGCCATTGGTTTCAACTTATCCATCTCTTTATTCAACGGATGGGCAATTAACAGCAATATTAAAAGATCAAAATTAAGTTTTGAAAATGCACGCCTCAATGCATTACAAACAAAAAACACTGTATATAAAAACGTTCAGCAGGCTCATGCAGATGCAATAGCTGCACTCAAAAAATATGCTGCAGCAAACAAAAGTGTAGCAGCACAGGAAAAGGCATTTTTATATACAGAAAAAAAGTACAATGCCGGTCTCTTAAATTCGATTGACTACGTAAATGCCAGAAATAATTATACCAAATCACAATCAGATTTAATTCAATCAAAATTCGATTTGATTCTAAAAATAAAAGTGCTTGATTATTATCTTGGAAAACCACTATCATTTTAAGCAAATTATATGAGTAAGAAAAATAAAACATTAAGAAATATCATCATCATTGCCGGAGTCGTTATTATAGCTTTGGTAATAGCTAAAAAAGCTGGTTGGTTAGGTGAAGAAAATATCACCAATGTTAGTACCGAAAAAGCCTCACTGCAAACAATCACAGAGTCTGTATCTGCCAGTGGAAAAGTACAACCAGAGGTAGAAGTAAAAATCAGCTCTGATGTTTCAGGTGAAATTGTTGAGATGCTTGTTAAAGAAGGTGATGTAGTAAAGAAAGGTCAGTTACTTTGTAAAATCAATCCAGAAATCTACATTTCATCATTAGACAGAGCTGTTGCCGGACTAAATACCACTAAGGCAAATTATGAAAGTAGCAAGTCACGACTTTCACAAGCAGAAAGTCAGTTGGTAAAAGCTGAAATCGCCTATACGAGAAACAAAAAACTATTTGAAGAAAAGGTAATCAGCGCTTCTGATTTTGAAGCCATAAAGTCTGCTTATGAAGTTGCAAAAGCTGAGGTAGATGCATCCAAACAAGGTGTGTCAGGAGCTCAATACAACATCAACAGTGGAAATGCAACTGTGCGTGAAGCCAAAGAAAATTTAAATAAGACTGAAATTTTTGCACCTGTTAATGGTACCATTTCTAAAATCAGCAAGAAAAAAGGTGAACGTATTGCCGGAACAAGTTTTACAGATGGTACAGAAATTCTTAGAATTTCTAACTTACAGGAAATGGAAGTAAAAGCCGATGTTGGAGAAAACGATATTATAAGAATACACCTAAATGATACAACACTTGTTGAAATTGACGCATACAGCCCACGAAAATTCAAAGGCATTGTAACGGAAATTGCCAACTCACCAAATGAGTCCCTTACTTCAACTGAGCAGGTCACAAACTTTGCAGTTAAAATCAGAATTTTACGCGAATCTTATGCCGACTTGATTCCATCTGACCATCCGGAATATTCTCCATTTAGACCTGGAATGTCAGCAACAGTTGAAATACAAACTAAAAAAGTTAGTAACGTTGTTTCCGTTCCGATTAAGGCAGTTACAACACGTGATACTACAATCAGAGCATCTGATAAAGCTGTTATCAGGAAATCAGATGATACACCGGATGTTAAGGTAGTAGCAACTAACAACACGGATGAAACACCTGTTAAAGAAATTGTCTTTGTCAATGATAATGGAATTGCAAAAATGCATGTTGTTAAAACAGGTATTCAGGACAATAATTTTATTGAAATTCTTGAAGGAATAAAAGTTGGTGACGAAATAATCACCGACCCTTATCAGGCTGTATCAAAAAAACTAGTTGATGGTGATAAGATTAAAGTTGTTCGACAAAATCAGCTTTTTATAGAAGAACAAAAATAATTTTAGTGGCTCTTCTACTCCATTTAGAAACTTCTACTGACACTTGCTCCGTTTGTATTTCTGACAATGAAACAATCATTGATTGCAAAGAAACACACAACAGCAAATCACATGCATCTTTACTTGCTGTTTTCATTGATGAATTGTTAAAACAAAACCAATTAACCTATAAAAATATTGATGCTGTTGTTATCAGTTGCGGCCCCGGATCTTACACCGGATTGCGCATTGGCGTAGCAACTGCTAAAGGTCTTTGTTTTGCTCTAAAAGTGCCGTTAATTTCTGTCCCTACCTTACAGTCAATGGCAAACAATGCACTCAAAAAATGTCACGGTCAGTTGTTATTATGCCCAATGATAGATGCACGCAGAATGGAAGTCTTTACAGCACTTTTTACGCCTCAACTTGATTATGTCGAAAAGGAAAATGCCGCAATCATCAATGACCATTTTCAACATGACTATCTATTAAAAAACAAGATCTGTTTTTTTGGAAATGGTGCAGAAAAACTTCCGGAATCAATAAAAACAAATTCAAATTGCACCATTTTAGATGATTTTAAAATGTCTGCAACTGGTTTAGTAACGCTTGCTTTTAAAAAATTTACGCAACAAACTTTTGAAGACCTTGCCTATTTTGAACCTTTCTATCTGAAAGATTTTGTCGGTAAATAGGTGATTTTAAATTATAATTACCACATATTTCATGTTCTGTTAATATTTTTCTTCTTTCTCTGATTGCCAACATTTCATAAAAAGACTAAAGTTTATTTAACGCTAACTTGCATGTTTAATTTAATAATATTACTATTAATATTCTAATTATCAATAACTTATATTTATATGATTAAAGTTTTAAATCAATTAATATTTATTCTATACTTACCGGTTTAAATTTATGTCATGTGCTCAAATTACCAATTTCCTGATGATAACATAAGTTATTAAAAAAATTGGTAAGAAAATTGCTTTTACTCTTAACCTTTTAGTAAATTTACCGATTAAACTTACAGGACATCTTAACAAATGTCTTCCAAAACTATTAAATCAATAAAAACATGAAAGATTTCCAAAAAATCATTTCCTTTTTTATGGTCACCGTGCTCTTTGTTTTCAGTTCTTATCGTTCTGAAGCATTGATCTTTCAATCTGTGGCTTCCGGAAATTTTAATACATTGATATGGAATCAACCTGGATTATATCCGACAGCAGGCGATACAGTTGTTATAAATACAGGAACCACAGTAACGATTATTGGGATTAATACCGATATTTTAGGTTCTGTAACTGTTAATGCCGGTGGTACTTTAACTATTGCTAACAATGCTGTTGCTCAGTTGGTTTTTGCAGGTAATTTGGTTGTAAGTGGCACATTAATTAATAATGGCAGAATTGATATGACTGTACCCGGAAATTTTGTTTTAGGTAACGGAGCAGTTTATGATCATAACCCAAGAATTAATATTGCAGTTGACGAAAAAGTGTTTGAAAATGGAGTTGAAAGTTTTAGTCCTTCAAGTACCCTGATAATTCGCAAATGGGCAAGTACTGCATTGCCATTAATAGGCCCTACACGTATTACTAGTGATATAGGAAATTTAGTTACTTCCGTTTCAGGTGCAACCTGGGAGCAAAAAGGACAGTTTTCACCCAACAGAATAAAAGGTAGTCTCCTAGTAACAGATGGTGTTCTAAGGATGGATGATGGGAGTGGTGCCACAACCACATTAACTTTAAACGATGTTACTCTCAGAGGTAATTCTGCTATAATTTTTCAGGAAGGTAATAACAGAAACCTAACCTTAACAATGGGCAACTTTACTGATAGTAGTACTTTATCAACACAACCTACCATCATTATGAACATGTCTTTAGGGGCATTAAATCTGACAGTAAATGGTCATTTTATAACGAGACATGATTTTATTGCCGTTTATGATTCAACATTCCCAATCAGAAGTGCCAGTGTCATAGCTAACATTATGGGAGACTTATTTATTCAAGGTTCGGGTAATAAGTTTGATTTTTGCAAGCAAGTTAATGCACCATTGACTTTAACTGTTGGAGGCAACACAAAAATAGCAGGGAACCCTAATTATGTTCGATTTGTTGATTCCGGAAACGGATTCTTAAATTATACCACAGGCGATTTAAATATTTCTGCCGGACTTAAAAATGTCTTTTTGGGTGGAAATGATGCATTAGATGCCTCAAACGCTCCACTTTTCCCTTTACCAACATCCTATGCAACTATAAATGTATTAAACGATTTTAATCTTTCGGGTGTTACTAATACAACCATTATGCTTTCACCCGGGAACGTTGCAAGGACAATGTTAATTGTTGGCCATGACTTAACCTCCTCAGCTTCGACAGTAAATTTTGTTGTATCAAACAGCATTGGAATAGTAAATGTTGGCATTAATTCAAATTTGATGCTAAATGGCGGCTCCATGAATGTACAGGCCAATGCAAGTTCTAATGCAATAGATTCAATTTCTGTTACCAGAAGTTTTGTGTTTAATTCTACAAATCCAAGTAATTTTTTTAGAGGCAATTCGGGAGCCGGCAATACCTATATTCATATATTTGGTGATTTCAATCTGATGAATTCAGGTACTGCAACCAATCAGGGAGTTTGTGGGACCTACCTTAACAATGGAAATCTTGAGTTTCATGTTGGCGGCAACTTTAATCTGAATGCCGGTGCATTTTATGGTATTCAGGACGGAACAGGGCGCAATACATTTTCTGTTGATGGAACCTTAAATCAGTCAGGCGGATTCTTTAAAGGTACCCATGCGCCAAATATTTTTACTGCCGGTAAAAGTATTTTTACTTTAGGTGCATTTAATTTCACCGGTGGTAATTACATACAATATAATGCAGCCAACGATAGTGTAATCTGCACCGTAAATGGAGATTTTACTGTTAATTATTCAGCTGTTTCCAACTTAGTTAGTTTCATTCCTTATTTACATCCTGTTTATAGCAACACTTCACCTTTAAAACTAACTGTTTCTGGGGTAATGTCTTTTGACGGAGCAAATGGAACATTTTATTCAAGTGTTACACAAGGTAATGAGGTTATCACATTAGATAGCAATCTTGTTTTTAATAATGGAAACAATAGTTTTAATAACTATCCAAGTGCAGTAGTCACTACTACACACAATGTGAGTATAACTATTGCAGGAAATTTAACTTGCAATAATGGAATAAACAATTTTTCTGCCGGCAGGGGCGACCTGACTGGAACAATTAATGGCGACTTGATTATTTCAGGTGGTACTTTAAGTTTGAAAAGTAATTCAGCTTATTCTCCAATCGTCATAAATGTTTTAGGAGGATTTAGTATGTCAAATGGCAATTTTTTCTATACAAACAATGCAACGGTTCCACCTATAACTACAACAGTTACTATTAACAGTGATGATGATAACACCGGTGATTTTGTACACTCCGGGGGTACAATCAATTTTGTTAACAACACTTTAAATCCTACTGTTCAGAGCTTAACCATTAAAAGTCCTAATGTATTACTTGGCCCTTCCGGAACAATTAAACGAAACGGTGCAGGTACAATTGCTGCTCGCGGTGCCCTTGACTTTGCACGTACAGGCACTACATTATTTACTCGTTTAAATGGTCATACAATTGATCACTCTGTTATAACCATATTGAGTGGAACAACGTTGGAAGTGATTTCAGGTGATGTTCAGCTTGCATCGTATGTTGAAGAATTTGCAGGACAAAATTTACCAATGCTTTATGTTTCATCTGGTGCTACTTTCACTCTAAGAAATAATAGCTCTGTTTATACTACCGGAAATTTCCTGAAAAGTACAGTACAAGGAGCCAGCGGATCTAGAATACGCATTCAACATACTAATGGATTCTATTCTGGCTTTAGTTCTGCCGCAATCAATTCAAGTGGCAACATGGGATTTATACTCTCCGCAACCGGCACAGTAGAATATTTCGGTGACGACAATCAAATTGTTACAGGAATTGGAATGGGCAATGCTGTTGGCGGCAACCAGAAATATGGTATTCTTGAAATTAACTTTGGTGGTACTCCAAATACAGAATATGTTTACCCAACAAACAATGGTACTGTAAATGTTAGAAATCAATTAAAATTAACTAATGGCGAATTGCGTTTGGATGAAGATAATGATCCTACAGTTGGAGGTCGTACAATAATAATAGAAAATAGTCCGAACACTTCCATCTCCAGAACGAATGGGTATATAAGAGCCGAAACTTATGATGGTGCAAGTATTGTAAAATGGATGTTTGGAGCTGACAACACTCCACACACTATTCCATTTGGAATTAATTCTACTACTTATATTCCATTAACTGTTACATCAACTGGTGGAAATGCAGGTTTTGTGTCAACATCTACATTTGAAACAAATCCTGCCAACCTTCCTTTTCCTCCTGGCGTTGGACATGTAAACTCAGCAGCTACCGGTGCCGACAATAGCGCTGATTGTGTAGATCGCTTTTGGAAAATTAACCAATCTGGAAGCAGCACCACATTCAATGCTGTATTCTCTGCTCCTGTTGCTGAATTTCCTGCAATTGCCGGAACTTACAAAGCACAACATTATAATTATGCCGGAGGTTTTTGGGACAATCCATTTCAGGGAGCACAGTCTTATAACGCTGTCGGTGCTGTTCGCAGTGTTACCGTAACCGGTTTATCCACAGCCAATGACTGGTGGGTATTAGTAAATCAAAACACGCCACTTCCTGTAGAATTACTTTCATTTGATGCTAATTGCATAAACAATCGTCATCAAATTAAATGGACTACTGCATCAGAACTAAACAATGATTTTTTCACCATTGAGAAAAGTTCTAATGGCAATGAGTTTACTTTTTTTCGAAAAATACAAGGCAGCGGAACAATCAATGACACTAAGACTTATACAGTTTCAGCAGAAGATGGCATTGCTGAATATTATAAGCTTAAACAGTTTGATTTTAATGGAACCATGCATGAACTGAAAACAATCTATGCACCATCATGTCAAAATGATATGTTTAAATTATTGTCAGTAAATCAGGTCGAAGAAGTAGTTAACTCTATTATTTCAAGTCCTGATAATGTAAAAGCAGAAATAACACTATTCGACTTAAAAGGAATTTTGGTTTTTAAAGAAGAAGTTTCTCTTACAACTGGCATCAATTCAGTTCGCCTTCCTATTAATCTTGCTAAAGGTTTATATTATTTCCAGATAATAAATGACAATCAGGTTACCCAAGGCAGAAAGTTTTTAGTCAACTAAAGAATAATTATAATTTTATAAAAACCCATGTCAATTCATGGGTTTTTTTATTGCATTTCAAAGTATTTCCTATTTTTAGCCTTGCAAACATTTTAGCATGACTTTGATTGGCAGAATAATTAAGGCAAGTATTGATCTCCGAGGGAAAATCGAAATTGCACCCTTTTCTCCTTTTATTTCGCAGAAGCGTGTACTGAAAAAATTAATCAGGAAAGCCCAGTTTACCATGTTTGGTGAAGCATACAACTTTCAAGGAATGCTTGGTAATAAAAATTTTGTAACCAAATTCCGGGCAGTAGTTCCTGTTCATGATTATAATTCAATTTTTTCAAATTGGTGGAATAAAAGTTTACATGATCAGGAAAATGTTTGTTGGCCCGGCAAAGTCCGTTATTTTGCTTTAAGTTCCGGAACTTCCGGTTCGTCAAGCAAGCACATCCCTGTAACCAAAGAAATGTCTAAAGCCATTCAAAAAGCCAGCTTAAAACAGATACTTTCTTTATCTAAATACGACCTACCCTTTTCAACTTTTGAAAAAGGAATATTAATGCTAGGCGGTAGTACACATTTACATCAGCAAGGAAGTTATTTTGAAGGTGATCTTAGTGGCATCACAGCAAGTCAGATTCCATTTTGGTTTCAGCACTTTTATAAACCCGGAAGAAAAATATCCAGAGAAAAAGACTGGCATGCAAAGCTGGATGAAATAACACATAAGGCAAAAGATTGGGACATTGGCATCATAGTAGGTGTTCCGGCATGGGTTCAACTTTTGATTGAAAAAATACTTGAACATTACAAACTTAAAAATATTCATGAGCTTTGGCCGAACCTTGAAATTTATGTTCACGGTGGCGTGTCATTCGAGCCTTATAAAAAAGGATTCAGCAAACTCTTAGGGAAGCAAATTTATTACATTGAAACCTATTTAGCCTCTGAGGGATTTATTGCCTATCAGGATGAGCCAAACACAAGAGGTATGAGGCTTATCATAAACAATGGAATATTTTATGAATTTATCCCTTTTAACGAAGATAATTTTGATGCAGATGGCGAATTAAAACACAAACCGAAAACTTTATTATTAAATGAAGTTAAGGCAAATGAGCCTTATGCAATACTCTTGACAACATGTTCCGGTGCATGGCGATATTTGATTGGTGATGTTATTACATTTACCAATATTGAAAAATGTGAAATTCAGATTATAGGCAGAACAAAACACTATCTGAGTTTATGTGGTGAGCACCTCTCTGTTGACAACATGAACAGAGCTATTGAACTTGTTTCTGATGAATTAAATATTGATATCCCGGAATTTGCAGTTGCAGGCATCCCCTATCATTCATTGTTTGCACACAAATGGTACGTTGGCTGTGACACCTATAATGACTCAGAAAATCTGAAAAAACTTATTGACGAAAAATTGAAAATACTTAATGACGATTATAGGGTTGAGAGAAGAAGTGCATTGAAAGAAATTTTTGTTGAAATTATTCCAACATCATGGTTTTATAAATGGATGGAACTACAAGGCAAAATAGGTGCACAAAACAAATTCCCCAGAGTAATGAAAAATAAAGTTTTTGAGGATTGGGAAAAATTTGTTGCATCACAACATAAGAATATAAATCAAGAAGTTTAATTTTTTATAAACTACAATTTTGATTGAGCCTGTAATAAGTGGATTTCTGTTAGGTTGCTTTTTGGCAATTCTTGCCGGTCCGGTTTTTTTTCTTATCATAAACATCAGCTTACGTAAAGGCTTTAGCTATGCAAGCAGAGTAGCAATGGGTGTACTTATCAGTGACACACTCTTTATTTTCATTGCCTACTTTGGCAGTAATTTTATTTTGCTTCTCAACAATCACAGATTTATTGCTGGAATCATTTCAGGAATTTTACTCATTGGCTTTGGCATAGCTTTAATACTTAAAAGAAATAGCATTCCAGCGGAAGCTATAACAGTAAACGAAAAAACAGATAGCAAGAGTCTTTATATATTAAAGGGGTTTATGATTAACTCCATGAACCCATCAGTATTATTTTTCTGGATTGGTGTTTCGGGAACAGTTTCTGTTAAAGAGCACTATACTATTCATCACCTTTTGTTGTTTTATGGCTCTATATTAATCACGCTTTTCTCATTCGATCTTTTTAAAGCATACATTGCACATAAATTAAAATCTATTTTGACAATAAAATTACTCACCTGGCTAAATAGGATTACAGGCATGGCATTACTTGGAATTGGCTTATACACCCTGATAGTTGCCTGTTGGCAGGCTTTTGCAAAATAGAAATCAGTTGTAATAATATAACCTTACAGATTGTTGATTACATTCTTTTATGTGCAGCTAATTTTGAAATTCAGTTACTATATAAATTGTTATTGGATTGCTCTTATCAACAAAAAACCGCATATCGTAGCACAAATACCAATCACCACACTGAGAAAAACATATACAGCCATCATTCCATAATAGCCATGACGCAACATCAAAAACGATTCCATTGTAAAAGCCGAAAAAGTTGTAAACCCGCCAAGAATTCCTGTTGCAATAAATAAACGCCATGCTACCGTCATTTTACTTTGCTCGGCAAAGCTATAGACAACACCAATTAAAAAGCAACCAATAATATTGA
>DKKR01000027.1:219-12575 GCA_002455375.1 Bacteroidetes bacterium UBA6661 | reverse complement strand
AAGTTTCACACAAAAATACTTCTTTAGAAGATATGAAGTTTAATTTTTAGGTAATCAGTTGTTCAAGCTATTTTTTTTGATAAGTGCGCTTTAAGTGAGTCCGATTTTTTCTTGGAATTCTAAAATGGAGTTCCCATCTTTGTGTGGACAAAAAAGATATCAGGGTATATAATAGCAAAGTGTTGTTGAAGTAAGAATGAAAAAGAANNGCTGTCAGTTCATGAATACTTCTCTTCAAAATGTAAAAAAGTATCACTGCAATCAGCAAGCCCAATATCCATCCTCCAATAATATCTCCGGGGTAATGGACTCCCAAATATATTCTGCTGTACGAAACAAGTAATACATAAAATGTCAGTATGCCAACAATCAAACGCTCTTTCCTGAAAACAGACAATACCAAAAAAACACAAAGTGCCATGGTATTGGTAGCATGCGATGAAACAAAACCATATTTGCCACCACACTTGTTATTTACCTTATGTACTTTTTCCTGAATGTCAAGGTTATGGCATGGCCTGTAACGCTTCACATTGTCTTTAATTAATACAGAAACCTGATCGCTACATACAATGAGAACTATAATCATCAGCAACATTTTCCAGGAGTTGGCTTTGCATCTTTTTATCACCAACACAAACAAAAGTACATAAAGCGGTATCCAGACAAACCTGTTTGTTGCATAATAAAAAAAAGTATCCATGGCCGGACAGTTCCATGAATTCAGCAGTAAAAACAACTGCGTATCTAATGATTTAAGCAGACCAATCATTCGTTAAGCTCTTGCCACAAAACATCTTTAAGTTTCTGAATATTGAAACCCGAAACAGAAGAAATAAAAACAATAGGCACTTTGGTGTTTCCGGGATTCTTATCAGTTGGCACCTCTTTCTTCATTTGTTTCAACATTATATCATCCAACATATCACATTTAGTAATGGCTATTACCCTTCTTTTATCTAACAACTCCGGATTGTGTTGCCGTAATTCGTTTTTCAATATTTTATATTCCTCAATAATATTTTTTGAATCGGCAGCAATCATAAACAATAAGATGGAGTTGCGCTCAATATGTCTTAAAAACCGCAGACCAATTCCTTTTCCTTTGTGTGCTCCTTCAATGATGCCGGGGATATCTGCCATCACAAACGATTTGTCATCACGATAGTTGACCATACCTAAGTTGGGAACCAATGTGGTAAATGGATAATCTGCAATTACAGGTTTGGCAGCAGAAACTACAGAAAGCAAGGTTGACTTTCCGGCATTTGGAAATCCAACCAATCCTACATCGGCCATTAATTTTAATTCTAATACTTTCCACTCTTCAACACCTTCCTCTCCTGGTTGCGCATGACGTGGTGTTTGTAGTGTTGCTGTTTTAAAAAAAGCATTGCCTTTGCCGCCTCGCCCACCTTTAGCTAAAATCATCTCCTGACCATCTTCTTCTATTTCAAACAGAACTTTGTTCGTTTCAAAATCTCTGGCTATTGTTCCTATTGGCACTTCCAGTATTTCATCCTTGCCATCTGCTCCGGTACAAAGTGCATTACCTCCTTTTTGTCCGGCCTCAGCAAGAATATGTTTGCGATATTTCAAATGTAATAAAGTCCAAAGTTGTTTGTTGCCTCGTACGATAATATGTCCACCACGTCCGCCATCGCCTCCGTCAGGTCCCCCCTTGGCAGTTTTCTTATCTCTGTGAAAATGTACATAGCCCGAACCTCCTGCTCCTGAACGACAGCAAATTTTTACATAATCAACAAAATTTTTCTCCATTTGATTTAACTGGTTTAATCTGATTTATTTTCAATTTACAGAGGAAAAAATCAATGAACTACAATTGCCTCCAAATCCAAATGAATTAAGAAGACAATGTTTTATCTTTTCTTTCTTGAAATTCAAGTTAGGTACAAGTCCGGTATCCTTATCAGGAGTTTCGAAATTTCTGCTTGGATAGATATATCCATTTTTAACTCCAATTACAGCGAGTACACTTTCAACAGCCGATGCAGCACCTAATGTATGTCCTAAGATAGATTTTAAAGAACAGACCGGTGGCAGTGACTCTCCAAATATTTTTTTAATAGATAATCCCTCTACCTTGTCATTATTAGGTGTTCCTGTACCATGCGCAATAACACTGTCAATTTCATAAGGTAACAACCCGGCATATTCCAACGCACCACGCATTGCCGCCATAGGACCAAAACCTTCATCACTCAAGGATGACGGATGAAAGGCATCGTTTGAATTAGCAAAACCACTGATGCAGGCAATTACATTTTCCTCTTTTGCTAAGTCTGAAGATTCGAGTATAAGAAAACCTGCACCCTCACCAAGATTCAATCCATCACGATTGTTATCAAACGGTCTGCAACTTTTTGTTGACAATATATTCAATGCATTAAAACCATTTATTGTAAACTTCGAAAGACAATCTACTCCACCAACAATAACTCGTTTAGCACGTTTATTTTTTAATAGCCTCATTCCATAAATCAAAGCATTTGCACCGGAGGAACATGCTGTGTTAATAGTATTAATTAAACCCTTTGCTCCGGTAAGTTGTTGTAAATAAATTCCAATCGAAGCACAATCATAGAAAGAAAGATAAACAGATCCTTTAGAAAGATTATTTGAATCTGCATATAGTTCATCTGTAAGATACATGC
This sequence comes from Bacteroidetes bacterium UBA6661, assembly GCA_002455375.1. GTDB lineage: Bacteria > Bacteroidota > Bacteroidia > AKYH767-A > OLB10 > OLB10. Next base: position 9,900 of record DKKR01000027.1, on the reverse strand, counting down.
CACCAACAGTACTTGAAAGAACTATTGATGTTTCTGCATTCTTAAAATCATCAAGATGCAACCCACTATTAGCAAGCGCCTCATTAAATGCTTTATGAGCCAGTAATTGCGTACGGCTGACAACTTTCTCTCCAATGGCTAATTCATCAATTAACTGCGTGTCAGACAGACCTACTTCTCCAAATGGAATAACCGAAGCGTATCTGCTTTTTACATATTGAGGAATTCCTATTCCTGTTTTTCCTCTTTGAATAGCATCTATGGTTTCGTTTGCATTGCTTCCAACGGCTGTAACCAAACCAACGCCTGTTATACAAACATTTTCCACAATGCTAAAAATTATTTTGCAGACTTATGTTGAATAATATAATCAGCAATAGTATTGACATCTATCAAAATTTTTCTTCCTTCCTTAGGGTCAGTAATTTTTATACCATATTCCCGTTCTAAAAGAACAATAAGTTCAATAGAATCTATAGAGTCTAACCCTAATCCACCCTCTCCAAATAGTGGTTGGTCATCTTTAATAGTTTCAGGAGTTAAGTCAAGCAGATTTAAATATTTAATAATATGCTTCTTTAACTCAGGTTTGATTTCTTCTTTTGTCATAATAAATTTTTCCTTTTTAATCCGATAAAGGCAATAAGCTGAAGGATTGCAGTCAGCAAAAGCAAAGGTAAAACATTTAGCAGTAGCTTATGGACTGATGATATTTCAAGTATTGCTTTATAATAAGCTTTCATTGCCCAACTAAATGGCGAAATAATAGCAAATAATTTAAATACTTCAGGCATAGCAAACAAAGGCACAAATATGCCACCTACTGCAGCAAGAATAACAACAGAGGCAGCACCAAATCCATTAGCTTGTTCAATAGTGTTTGAATATACTCCAATACACAAAGCATAACTAACTGCACATAACCCACAACTAAATGTAGCCAAAAACAAAAGCAAAAACCCTGATGAAATTATTAATGGTGGTAATTGTAATATCGGAAATAAAAAAGCACCAATGGAAAACAAAACAAATGTCTGTAAAACTGTCACTACTAAAAAGACCACTTGTTTAGCAATTAATAGATGGGTAATTGATACAGGCAATGTTTTAATTCGTAAAAAACTTCCGCTTCTTTTCTCTCTAACAATGTTTCCTCCTAATGATATTACCGTAAAAAACATGGCGAACACTGTCCATGCCGGTATATTATGCTGCGTTGCATTTGGGTTTACTACACTATTTTCTTTTAGCAACGACTCACTAAGCAACAGTGGATTCGGTAAAATTTTAGCCAATGCAGTTGAATCAGGCTGAAATTGATTGACATTATAAAAAAGTTGCCTTAACAACATTTCATTCTGAATAGCCATGACAACCGATATAACAGTTGACTTAATTGAATAACGATACGACTCCTGAAGTACAGGATCAAAACTCAATTCAAGATTTTTCAACGCTAATTTTTCTCTTTCTGAAACTGAAACTGAATCTAACATGCCAAACAATTGCAACGCCTGTTCAGCCTTTGATTCTATTTCCTGATTAAGAACAAAGGCATAACCTTTAGGTATCGTAACAAGAACAATAGATGCTTTATCTTCTGAAAACTTACTGTCTGTATTATTTCCAGCATGAATGCTTAAATTAAACATACCCGTTTGTTCAAGTCCTCTGCGAAAATTCTGAAAAAACAGACTATTAGAATCATTATTAACTAACATTAAATCAACCTTGTTTTCGTTGACTATCTTAAATGCACTATTTTGCAAAACAGTCATCAGTAATGCCAGGGCAAGAGGCATTAAAAACATCAAAAACAGTCCGGTCTTATCTCTCGAAAGAACTTTAAACTCCTTAATAATTGATGCTGCTAATGGACTCATTAGTCTCTGTAATTATTTCCGGTTAATTTAATAAACACTTCTTCAAGTGACTTACATTGATTCTGTTTTATCAAATTTGCCAATGTATCTATTGCTATCACCTTTCCTTTGTCAATTAATGCAATGCGAGTACAAAACTCTTCAGCCTCCTTTAGTAAATGTGAGGTATATATAATTGTAGTGCCTTCAGAATTTATTTTTTTCAGATAACTCATTATTGCCAATCTGCTTTGAACATCAACTCCTACAGTAGGTTCATCAAGTATCAACAATTGTGGTTTATGCAGTAACCCAATTGCAATGTTTAGTCTGCGTTTCATGCCCCCTGAAAATTCCTTAACCTGTCTATCCGCAACATGCATCAAACCAAATACATCCAATAATTCATTCGCCCTTTTATCTAATGACTTCTCCTTTAAGCCGTACATGGAACCAAAAAATTTCAGATTTTCTAACGAACTCAACTCTTCGTAGAATGCAAAATCTTGTGGTACATATCCAACTAACTGATTGATACTTTTTCGTTGCGTAGATGCATCTTTTCCTAAAATAGAAATCACACCCGACTGACATGTCAAAATACCTGTGATTAATGATAAAAATGTTGTTTTGCCGGCACCATTTGGCCCAAACACACCAAAAACTTCTCCCTCACTGACATGTAGGTTAATATTAGACAATACTGCATTTTCAGTGTTTTTATAAAAATATGTTAATGATGATACAGTGAGTGCATCCATAAAGTTTATGCTTTCACAGTTTTATTTTTGACAATTTAGTCAATGCATCTTTTTCCACTTCTGCAATCTGCATCAATCTGTCATGCATATTCACAAAATCAGCTCTATCTGTAAGTCGGCCTTTAAAAATTCCTGCAGATTGTATTGCTGAATCACGCCACATATCACCTGCCTTTGTAAACTGTTCTGATATTTTAATGATACTGTCGTTTTTTATATATGCATGAGCCTGTTGCAAAAATGCTGCATAGATATACCGAAATCCACCACCACCGGTACCTATTTCTTCTTGCATCCTTACCAATTGCGCCAAATACAAACCTGTGGTTTTTACACCTAAACTATCATGCCATTTCAGAATTTTTTTTGCAACATACTTTATCCCGCTGACACCGGCAATAGGTCCGGGTATATAAAGCATATCTCTGATGTTTTGTTTTATGCCTCGTTTTATTGCGTCCACGATTTTTTCGTCAGAAACAATAGCATCTATTTGCGGATAATACAATTGCCCCTTAGGTGCCAAAGGCCCTTTGGCAAATCGCACTCTATTCAACTCAAACTCTGTTAAAGATGTTGTATCTTCCATTACAGGATCGCTGATTAAATACCTATCATCTGTCTTACCATAAACAACAAGGTTGTGAGCATTAAAGTGGAAACGATATTCCTTTGGGAAATATGTCAGATAGTAAACTCCAACCTGACAACCAACAGGTTGGTTATTTTTAAGACAATCGTCAAGTATTCTTTGCGCTTCAGATTCCGAACGAAATTTTTTTCTTATCACCTTTATTCCTAAACGACTGCACGTTCTTTTAAAGATTAATCCAGGCATTGTTCTATAAGAAAAAGCCGGAGCATTATTAACTTTAAGAAATGGAATATAAATAAAAAATAAACCTGAGCCCATACCAAACACTAATGGTTCGGTAAGCTTCAGTCCTGAATAATTTAAAAGATTTACAGTTACACCATTCTCGCAATGTGCCGATTGTTGGTGACTAAAATTTATCTGCATTAAATTTTTCTGTTTTTAAATCTTCAATTGTTATTTCAAAAACTAAAGCATATTTAGATAAAGCTTTATTATCGAGCCTTGCAAAAACTGCCGGCTTTAAATGTCTTTTTATAGTCCACTTCCAGAATCCGGTATATGCACTTAAAATACTAATATCCATTAAGCGCAATTCCATATAATATAAAATCGGACTTACTTCGTGATTTTTCACTTGTCTGTATGCGGTAATAATTCTTTGTTCAATATCCTGCCAGGCTAAATTCAATGCATTTGTTTTTACATCCCATCCTGTACTGTTAGCCGTTGTATATTGCCCATCTTCACCTACAGCATAACACAACTCTTTTATATAGCTGACTAATGCACTATGATCTTGCGGAATATCTTTCTTATTCATTAAACAACTGTTAATATGGCAAACACATACGAAAAACGCGCGCTTTCCGGAACTGCTAATACAATTTTTTCACCTTGCTTTAGACGATTTGTTCGCATCAATTCTTCAAGCATCAGATAAATAGATCCTGCTCCAACATTACCAACTTCAGACAAGTTGGTAAACCATTTTTCCATTGGTATAACCAAACCTTTAGACCGAAAACCCTGGTCCATTTTATCTCTGAAAAATTCGCTTGAAATATGTGGCAAAAACCAATCTATTTTATCTCCAGCTAAATTGTGTGCTTTAAGCATCGAAATCAACTTATCGGAACCTAAATCAACAATATATTTGCTCAACAACTTTACGTCTTGTTTTATGTTTAATACAGAATTGGTCACAATCTCTGAAGGGGACATATCCATATAACTCACAAATGACCCATCATCCATTTTATCGGCTGCAGAATACATACATGGCTCTACCAAATGAGCATAAGACACTCCTTCTATGGCATCAATTCGCAAAGACAATCCATTCTCATTCTTTTTATTTTCTATTAATGCCGCTGCAGCTCCATCACTCAACATCCATCTTAAAAATTCCTTATCGAAAGAAATGTACGGATTTTCCTCTATCTGTGAAAGTTTTTTAGCTTCTTCCTCAAACGACTGATGATGCATAATTCTGGACGTACGTTCAGAACCGGCAACAACGGCCTTTTTTGACTGTCCTGTTTTTACTGCCAGCCATATATATTTTAAAGCATGCATTCCGGAACAACAATTACCTGTTGGTGACACCACCTCCATATCTCTTGCTTCAGTTAGCCAGCCATGAACCATCACAGCATGCGATGGCATCCATTGGTCTGGTGATGATGTTCCACAGCTCAACAAATCAACATCCTTAATTTCTTCCTTTCTATTAATAAATAGTTCTCTGATTGCTATTGCCGTCATTTCAGAATTGGTATGGGTTGCTTTTCCATTTTTATCTAAAGCATAATACCGACACTTTATACCATTATTACGCAAAACAATTCGCTTTGATTTGGCTGAATGCTCATTAATCAAACCAATATATTGCTCCATTTCATCATTCAATATTGGCTTATTGGGCAAAAACCTTGATAGTCGGGTAATGTAAACTTCTTGTAACATAACTTAGGGCTGCAAATTTACACCTTCATGGAAATCTTTTTGCTTATTTAATGATTTATTAAAAAATGGTTGTATTATTAGTGTAAACAACAGAATTACAATCGGTGAAAGTAAAAATAAAGCAAATAAAAGATAAATTCTAAAAATATTTATCCATAATTTACGGTTTTGTTTTCTTCTTATCAGTTTTGCCCATAAGGTAAATATTTTTATTGCCCTGTATTCTACAAACATCAATCTCTTGCTAACAGATATTCCATCCTGTTTTATCCATTTTTGTTGCAAGTAATTCCACTCATCATTTTGTAAACATTCATATGCATCAATGCCAAAATTTTTACAATTTTCAATATCATCATCACTAACCCCCGGCTTTGGGAATACACCAAACATCTTGTCTTTTCTACCTTTGAAAAGCCAGTATTGAATAGTAATTCCGCTTATTAAATTATTGTTTCTATCTCTTAAAACAAGACTACCAACATGTATCCCCCCATTATCTTTAATCCAATTCCTTATTCTCTTATGTGCTGAAATCCACATATTACGTGCACCACAAATTGTTATTACAGGAGTTTGGCTGATTACAGACATTATCTTTGGGTCTTTCAGGGCAGAAATTATAGGTAATGAAGGCGATAAAAACCAAGGTTGCCAGGCAATTATAACTAAGTCATAACGGTCTTTTGTTAACGCTACCTTTTTTATTGAAATAGGAATATCTAAAACACATTCAGGCATGGCATCGAAAAATCGTGCCCCATTCCATGGAAATTTAAACTCTTCTATTGGAATAATTTCAACCAACTCAACTTCACATCCAGCGCTAATAAGTGGTGAGCAGAAGTTATTCACTATCTGCTCCAACTGACCGGTTTGTGAATAATATAAAACCAAAATTTGCTTACTCACTTTCTTTTAGCTTTAAATGTTTAGAGTTTTTAGAATAGGTAATCAGCAAATCACGTATTTTATTTGAAAGTTTATCGAAATTCCTTTGAACGAAGACAGCATCGTCATCTAAATTAGTATTGTATTTTAAAAATACAGGGCAGTTTTCCTGAATAATTAACCGTAATATTCTAAAATTTACATTAGCACTATCTTTCTTTATTTCTGTCTCCAGCAACTTTCTACCCTCTTTAAACAAACTTAATTTCTCTGAGGGTCTTTTCACAAAATCAGCTTTCTTCATCAGCAATGTCCCATGGCATGCACGTGAAATACTGGTATTAGAAATTCTAACTTCGTCAATTAGTTTGTTCAGAACAACAATATCGGTAGTTGACAAATTCTCCACAACTCTGGCAAACAATTTCATGTCCTCATCAGACTTTAAACCAATAATGATAAACAAAAAACAACTTAATATTACTCTCATCTCAGATTATGAAAAATTTATCTACTAATAACAATCAAATATTTTTCACTTTAATTATTGTACAAATAAACCGCTGTAAAAGTATGTTTTTTTAGGGCATGAATAAGACACCTTTTAACATGATATTAGCATGGCCAAAATGCGTTCAAAAATTCAATTTGTACTTTTGCACACATTTAAATTTTTACTATGCGCAAAATACTTGTTTTAGGAGCAGGAAAATCTTCCTGGCATCTTATTAATTATCTTCTTTTTAATGCTCAGGAACAAAATTGGCATGTTACTGTTGCCGATGCCTCTCTTGAATTAGCAAAATCCAGAACAAGAAACCATCCTTCGTCAAATGCAATTGCCTTTAATATAAATGACGAATCAGAACGAAAATCAGAAATCAATAAAGCTGACATTGTAATTTCTCTACTCCCTCCTTCACTTCATGCTATTGCTGCTGTTGAATGTCTTGTTGCCGGAAAAAATCTCGTTACAGCATCCTACGTTTCCGAACAAATGAAGTCGTTCGATGCCGATGTGAAAAATAAAAATCTGATTTTTCTAAATGAATGTGGCCTTGACCCAGGAATAGATCATATGTCGGCAATGCAAATTATACATTCATTACAATCTAAAGGAGCTGAAATTATTTCATTTAAATCCTACACCGGAGGTTTAATATCACCTGAATCAAACAATAATCCATGGGGATATAAATTTACATGGAATCCTAAGAATGTTATTCTGGCAGGACAAGGTACAGCGCTTTATAGGCAAAATCGAAGCAATAAATTCACACCATACCATCGCTTGTTTTCACAAACAGAAAAAATAAATATTTCAGGAATTGGTCAGTTTGAAGGTTATGCTAACAGAAATTCAAATGCTTATATTGAAACTTACAATCTACTGAATATTTCAACCCTGCTGCGTGGAACACTTCGTTATATAGGATATTGTTCATCTTGGAACTTATTTGTGCATCTCGGCATTACAGACGATACCTATAAAATAAATACCTCATCACTTACTTATCACGACTGGATTTCATCTTACCTACCCGATGATGGCAAACCTTTATTGCAAAAGCTGCAAACACAATTTCATTATCTCAACCTCTCTTCCGATGACTGGAACAGAATTACTTGGACAGGCATTCTGGAAAAAACGCTTATTCCTATTAGTAATGGTACACCGGCAGAAGTACTTTTGAATCTTTTGGAATCAAAATGGAAATTGCAGCATGGCGATTTAGACCTTGTAGTAATGCAACATATTTTTGAATACAAACTGAACAGTAAAACCCACACACACATTTCATCACTAAGTGTAAAAGGCGAAAATGAAACCGCAACTGCCATGTCAAAAACAGTGGGATTGCCAATGGCAATAGCAGCCAAACTTATTCTCAATGGCGAAATAAAAACCAAAGGTGTGACAATTCCTGTTATTCCTGAAATTTATGAACCTGTGTTGAATGAATTATCCGAGCTTAACATAATTTTTAAAGTGGAGCAAGGATAATTTCTATTCAAGAAATAGAAGACAACTACGCATTTTCTTCAAAAATGTTTAATATTTAAACTTTATAGTAAGACAACCACCAAAGAAATTAACCATAAGAATTTAAAGAAAAGCACTGAATATTCTATATTGAGTATATATTTATCAGAAAGAACGTTCAGGCAAATGGGTATAATACTCCTCCGTTAATTTAATATACTCATCAGTATATTTTCCATCCTTTGTTTGAATAGATAAATAATCAGTAATAATCTTTTTCTTATTTCGGCTTAAATTTAAAAGCAGCCGTTTCTCTTCCTTATCCTCTTTGGTTCTTACCCATGTTATATTATTGACATACAATCCGCGCTTCTCACTTTCTTCCATAAAAATGCTTCCTTCTTTTACAGGTTGTATAAGAAAAAACTTTCCCGAATCACTCAACAACTTTGCTACTGATGTTATTAGGTCATCCATGGTAAAAGAATCATCTAAGTGCCTCGCCACATTTCTATTTAATTGCTGTGATTTTTTCGCATTGATAAAAAAAGGTGGATTACTGACAATTAAATCATACTTCTTATTTGAAATTGCTGCAAACTCTTGTATAGGTTTATGAATAACACTAAGCCTGTCGCTCCACTTTGAATGATAAAAATTTTCCTTTGCCTGATTGCATGCATCACTATCTATATCTATTGCATCAATCAAAGCACTACACTTTTGAGCCAACATTAATGCCAACAATCCGGTTCCTGTACCAATATCTAATACATTCGATACACTATAATTACATTCAACCCAAGAACCTAAAAGGACTCCATCAGTGCCAACCTTCATTGCACATTGCTCCTGATGCACTTTAAATTCTTTAAAACTAAAGTGTTTTTGGCTGCTTTCTGACATAAATTACTGCAAATATCTAATTTATTATATTGTTTACCAATATATTAACACAATATAAAGCTATGTTAATAAAAAAGATTGAAATATTATTTGGCATATCCATAAACAGAGTTACCTTTGCAGCCCCAAAATAACCAAAAAGGGATTTAACTCAACGGAGTTAAAAATAAAATAAAAAAAGTTTAAAATAAATTTGTGTAATTGTAAAACAAGTTCTACTTTTGCACTCCCATTTTGAAAACGATATTTTTGTTTATCAAAATATATTAAACGTTCTTTGAAGATTAAAAGGAAATAACAAGCCTGACCTGATTTTAAAATAGCACAAAATCAGGACATGAATAAAATCCCAGAGCATTATATTCTTACTTCTTGGTTTCGACCAAGAAAAGAATTAAAAGACAAACTACAACGAAGAGTTTGATCCTGGCTCAGGATTAACGCTAGCGGCAGGCCTAATACATGCAAGTCGAACGGGATTCAAAGTAGCAATATTTTGATGAGAGTGGCGCACGGGTGAGTAACACGTATGCAATTTACCTTTAACTGGGGGATAGCCCTCCGAAAGGAGGATTAATACCGCATAATATATTGAAATGGCATCATTTTAATATTAAACCTACGGGGGTTAAAGATGAGCATGCATCCGATTAGCTAGTTGGTGTGGTAACGGCTCACCAAGGCAACGATCGGTAGGGGGTCTGAGAGGATGAT
>DKKR01000027.1:0-136 GCA_002455375.1 Bacteroidetes bacterium UBA6661 | reverse complement strand
GGGTTTAAAGGGTGCGTAGGCGGACTAATAAGTCAGTGGTGAAAGCCTGCAGCTTAACTGCAGAATTGCCGTTGATACTGTTAGTCTTGAGTACAGTTGAGGTAGGCGGAATGTGTCATGTAGCGGTGAAATGCTT
>DKKR01000046.1 GCA_002455375.1 Bacteroidetes bacterium UBA6661 | reverse complement strand
CAATTGTAGTTGTAGGAGAAATTCTGAGGATGCGACCAATACTTCTAATACCGCAACCTTCTTTAACAAGAGTAGAAATTTTAACGTTCGTTTCTGTATGACAAGCTCGGTTGCTATAATGTTCTTGTTGCCACTTAAAGCATTTTTTACAAAACAACTTTTGGTTACCATTTTTCTGAAAGCCCTTTTTAATACAATAGCCTTTGCAATAAATACATGTCATAGTATAGGTGATATTTTGAAACATGAAGGCAAAAATCAATCAATTACAACTCTAAAAATCCATTGATTCATTTTCAAATGATTTTTAGTATATATTTTTATCACTAATTTTAAAAGCAGAAATTAATCTTAAGGCTTGATGCACAGTTTGTTGTAGTGATAGATGATATTTTGGAACATTACCGGTGCTTAGTCATTTAGCCTGAGGTAGCCGCGAAGCACCCACCGAACAAATAAACAAAGCCCGCGCTTTACGCGAGCGTTTGCTTATTCTTGTTCAGTTTAAATTTCGCGGATTTTCAGACTAAGAATTTGCTAACGCAATATTTTATGTATGCTTTTTTTATGTCATTTTTTTGAATTAAATTGTGTTACAATGGTACAATTATTTTTAGAAAAGGCAAAATATTTTTGAGGGAAAAAAGAAAAGGGTTTTTGTTGTGATATTAAAAACCTCTTGAAATTAAAATCAAAAAGAAACAAAATTACAATATCATAGGGTAGCCTATACCGTAACTGCCTGCTCTTTTACTTCCCTAACGGAACTTACGAAGTTGTCGAAAAGATACCGTGCATCATTAGGGCCGGGTGCAGCTTCGGGATGATATTGTACAGAAAAAGCTTTTTTATTTTTTACGCTTATACCCTCAATACTCTGATCGTTCAGGTTTACGTGTGTAATTTCAATCTCTGCTTTATTGATGGTTTCTTCCGGAATAACACCAAAGCCATGATTTTGTGATGTCACTTCTGCACGGCCTGTCACCATATTTTTTACAGGGTGATTGATGCCACGATGTCCGTTAAACATTTTAAACGTTTTTATTCCACAGGCTTCTGCAAGCATCTGATGACCTAAGCAGATTCCCATCAGCGCTTTGTCGGAATTCAGAATTTTTTTGACTGTATCTACCATAGCAGGCATTACAGCAGGATCACCCGGGCCATTGGAAACTAAATAGCCTTGCGGATTAAATTTTTCCATCTCTTCAAACGAAGTGTTCATAGGAAATACTTTTACGTAGCATCCTCTGTCAGCAAGACAGCGTAATGTGTTTTCTTTTACGCCCAAATCTATTACAGCTACATGCAATGCTGCTACAGGGTCACCATAAGTATATGCTTTATTAGTAGTAACTGTGCTTGATAATTCCAGTCCTTCCATTGAAGGTACTTTTGCCAACATTGCTTTCAATTTTACAAGGTCTGTTTCTTCAGATGAAACAATGGCATTCATGGCACCTTTGCTGCGTATGTGCTGTACGATGGCACGTGTATCAACGTCAGACACAACAACCATATTATTTTCAATAAAATAATCCTGCAGACTTTGATCTGCTTTTTTGCGTGAAAAATGGTCAGAGAAATTGCGACAAACCAAAGCAGAAATTTTTGCTGAAGAGGATTCTGACTCTGCCTGGCACACACCATAATTGCCGATGTGAACAGATGTCATCACCATAATCTGTGATTTATAACTTGGGTCGGTAAATATTTCCTGATAGCCTGTCATGCCGGTGTTAAAACAGATTTCACCGGTGGCAGTGCCAATTTTGCCTGCCGACTTTCCATAAAATACCGTACCGTCCTGAAGCAACAATACAGCGGGTGATTTGTGTGCGTATTTCATTTCGAAAAGTTTCGCAAAAGTACCATTAAATCGGTTATCAGATTTTTTACTTGTAAACAGGCTGTTGAAAAATCATAGCTGCCCTTCATCGGCAAAACTGTAATAGTCGTCTCCGGCAATAATAACGTGATCTAAGATGTTTATTTCCAGTAATTTTCCTGCCTGACTTAGTTTTGATGTCAGATTAACATCAGCCTGACTTGGCTTAGGATTGCCACTGGGATGGTTATGACAAAGTATTATTCCCGAAGCTAAATTTTCTATTGCCGATTTAAATATGATTCGTGCATCAACCACAGTTCCGGAAACACCACCTTTGCTGATGTTTTCGGATTTGATAATCTGATTGGCCCGATCTAATAAAAGTATTCTGAATTCTTCATGCGGAAGGTCTGCCAGCAAGGCTTTAAAAAAAGCCACTGCATCTTTACTTGAAGTTATTTTTTGTCTTTCCAGGGCTTGTGCCTGTGCCCGTCTGCGTCCTAACTCCAGTGCAGCTACAATAGTGATAGCCTTTACTTTGCCCATGCCTTTGTACCTCATCATGTCTTTTACCGATTGCTTGGAAAGTTCAGACAGCTCATTATGGGCATTTTTTAAAATACGTTTAGCCAGGTCAACCGCAGACTCCTGACGGCTTCCTGAACGGATGAGAATAGCTATCAATTCACTGTCGGTCAAGGCTTCCTTACCTTTTTCAAGGAGCTTTTCTCGTGGCCTGTCGCTTTCCGACCATGATTTGATGTTTTTAGGTTCTTCCATGGTGCTAAGATAAGGTGTTAAACAAAAAAAGCCCGCATTTTTAGCGAGCTTAAAATTCAAAATTATGTGATAATTATTTTAAAGCACCCACGTATTTAGTGATACTTGATTTCAGGTTTGCAGCCTTATTTTTATGAATAAGGTTCTTTTTTGCCATTTTATCAAGCATACCGGATACTTCAGGCAACAGCTTTTCAGCTTCCTTTTTATCTGTGGTAGTACGCAGCTCTTTCAAAGCATTACGCGAAGTTTTTGCCTGATAGCGGTTTCTGTCTTTTTTAGCACCGTTGGCGCGAATTCTTTTTACTGCTGACTTGTGATTTGCCATAATTACAGTTTTTACTTATTAATGATGGATATTAATCCTTATTTTTTTGTAGCCCGTACGAGAATCGAACTCGTGTTTCCTCCGTGAAAGGGAGATGTCCTAACCCCTAGACGAACGGGCCAAACGTTTTTTTGAGGCTGCAAATGTATAAAAACAATTTACATTCAAAGCCTTATAAGGCAAATATTTTTCATTTTTCTTCCATTTGTCTGAAGTATTCAGTGTTCTTGATAAAAAATCATCTTTAACAGCTTAAGTAAGACTGAATTAAAGGCTGTGAACCGCCAAAGTCTAACCGTCTAAAATAAACAGATAAACAGCTTTTTAACAAGTAGAAGTCTTGATTAAAAGGCCGCTGTAAGTTGAATGGTATAATTTCTTGGCGACTCAATTTTTAATGGACGCAAAGAGTACTCAAGGTTTGTGGCATTGTTTACTAAAAATGAGGCCTTAAAAATTTCACTGAGTTTGAAACCTAAACGAAGGTCATGCACCAAGGTGCCTTTGTCATTTTTTTCACGATAGGCTTTCACACCTGTCGGTAAAACAGTTTCGTCAAGATCATAAAACTTCTTATCAATGTTTTTCATAAAACTGTAATACCGGACACCATAACCAAAAGAAATAAATTTCCATGTAAACTCAATATCCATTTTGGCAATGTGCTGAAAACGGTATTTAAGAATATTCTTTGATGTGTCTGTACTTGTGCTGCTGTACGATAATGAGTCGGGTAAAAAATCAGTAGGAGGGTTGTCTGTTGCAAAGATGTAGTCCGGTTCCAGACTTTGAGGTAGCGTATAAGTATATCCACCCAAAAAGCTAATTGCAAAATTGCGAACCGGTTTTCCTTCGCCCATAATAGAAACTTCAAGACCTTTAACGCGTGAGTTGCCTGTATTCACAAATTTAAATCCGGCTAATTGATCGGGTTGCCATAATGCATAAATATATTCAATGGTGTTGTGATAGCGTTGTTCAAAAACAGCAATATCAGCAAAACCAAAAAAGTTTCCAATCTTAAAACCCTGCTTAATTCCTGCTTCGGCATTCCAGCTTGATTCAGGTTGTACTTCAGGATTCGGGAAAACAGAAATTCCACCGGCACCTGTTTCTATATATTTTTCTGCAATGGTTGGATAACGATAGCCTTGTCCGTAAGAGCAACGAATAAAAGTTCCTTCTGTTAGCTGATAATTTAATCCTGCACGTAAGATAGGTTCTAACTGCGACTCTTTATTGTTCATCTCAAAGTATTCAGCTCTGAAACCTGCAGATACCATAAGTTTTTTTATCAGCTTTTTTTCTAATTGAATAAAGGCTGCATAGTTTTCAAGCGTGTTTTTATCATTGCCACTGCCAGCATATAGCGAGGCATGACTGAAAGATTGTTGAAAATAAACTCCTGAAGTTACATTTAATCTTCCTAAAGAAATCAACTCGCGGTTAAAACGATATTCTGCCAGATAAACATTGGTTTTATTTGACTGATCGTTGCCATTGTCATTGTCGGCATAAAAAATGCGCGAACGCAGTTGATGTGATGAGCCTTTCTTGCCTGTCAGGCTGATGTATGGGTCAATATAAAATGTTTTAGAATCGGTAAGTGTCATTGTTTTCGGGAATGCATTGTAAATCCCTGTGCTGTCATTTGCCCATACCAAAGAAAAATTGGAGTGCGACTGCATAAAATTTCCGTTGATACCAGCTGAAAGTCCTTCAATATTTTTGAAACGATGACGGATGTTAAAGTTTAACCTGCCCCAGCGGGATGCAACATCATTATTGCTGATAGTTGTATCCTGAAAAGGCAAAGAACTCATTGCTAAAGGAGGGCCAATAAATCCGTGATCATATAATCCGTTACCTCCAATGATTAAATCCCAGCGATTGATTTTCTCACTATGTAAAAAGTTGATACCTGAAAAAGTTGCAGGGCCATCCCACCACTTTGCTTCTCTGTTTGATGGTTTATCATAAACACCACCATAGGTTCTTAAGTAGGTGTGATAACGCTCTTTTGGATATGCTGTCCTGAAATTAATTGTTCCACTTAATGCTGATGAGCCATATAAAACTGAAGAAGCACCTTTGATCACTTCAATCTGTTCAATATTTTCTACAGGAATAAATTGCCATTCTGTACGTCCTGCATCTCCGGTCATAATAGGAAGACCATCAATGAGTGTAGCTACACGGCTGCCAACACCAAAACTAAAACCACTGCCACCGCGAATTTGAGGCTCCTGATCTAAAATTGTAACACCCGGAGTTTGCTCTAACACACTGGTAACATTTGTGGTGTTTCTGTTTTCAATAAGTTTTGGACTGATAACTTCCATGCTTACTGTAATATCTTCAATGCGTTGCTCGTATTTACTTGCAGAAACAACAACTACATTCAGATTTTTAAGATTTGATGTAAGATAGATATTGCGGATAGCCTCTGTACCATCTTTAATATCTAATGTAAGTGTATCATTTTTCAGTCCCGTCAGTGTATATACTATGGTTTGTTTTCCAACAGGAAGATTTATCTCATAACTTCCATCAGCATCTGATGCCACGCCTAATGATTTGTCATTGACAGGATAAATACCGGCACCTGCAACAGGCTCACCGCTTTGTTTTAGGTAAATATTTCCTTTCAACACACCCATTTGTGCATAGCAGGAAATACCAATTAAGATATTAACGAAAATTAATAGTATAGATTTTTTTGCGTTATTAAGATAGCGCATATTAATTTCTGATAATTACTTTTCCGTTATTGATGATACCTGATTTATTTTCGATGATATAAAAATACAAACCATCCAAAGAAGAAACATCTACGGTGCTTTGTTGTGAGTTAAGTTGTGTTTCTTTTACTATACGTCCTGCAGTATCAATCAACTTAAATTGATAAACACCGGTATTTTTATAGTTAAACCGAATTTTTTCTTTTATGATATTACCCAGAATTGTCACTTCGTTTTTTGTATCAATAGAATTTACTGAAGAGGGATTAAAAACCATGGCTATATCATCAATAAAAATCTGACTGTTGACAATAGGTCCTACTCCTTTGCTGGAGGAGAGTATCCAAATAGAGTTTGAAGGTGTTGCTGTAGAAAGATAATTGACAGCAGCAGCAAATCGTGTGTATGTGCTTATTGTGGCATTAGGTGTTTCAAATCTTACATAGCCAATGGTATCTGTATTTGTAGCACCTAACAATTGCAGTTCAACAAAACCCTGATCTGTTCCTGCTGGAGTGTATTTATACCATCCTGTAATACTATCCGGACGACCGGTATAGGCAATACCACCTGATACTCCATAAGGCGGTGTTGTAATCAATGTTCCTGTGCTTGCAATACCATTTGCTATTACATTAAAACCCGGAATTAATTTGGTGGTTAATTTAATTGCATAGTTTCCAGTATGAGCATCTGCACCTGAAGCACGTGCACAAGTTAGTACACCTATGATTCCTGTGGTTGGATTCAGATTATTCCAATCGGCAGGGTCAAAACGGTTGCCAACCTGATTCCAGTTTTCAAAACCTGCATTAGGTGTTGCATTTTGTGCCTTAATGCTTATGGCAGTTAGAATTAAAAATATGGTTGTATAAAGTCTTTTCATTAGTAATTGAGTTTGCATTAACTGGGCAAATATAGCGCAATGAATCAAAATTTTGTTTTGATTGTAAATTACTTACTCACAGCAGGTTGTAGCAGAAAAAACAGATTTTGTTCTATACGGAGTTTCTCCTTTAAGTTTATGGGTCCTAAAAAATCAAGATTATGCTTAAGGTGATTGCCCTTCATACTTGCATTAAATACAATGTCACACGTTGGCAGACAAATGTTTTGCAATGATTTCCAAAAAGATTCTGCAAAACAAAACTCAGGAACAGCATCATCAATAAAAATATCTATTAAAATCAAGTCATATTTTTCTGAGCAATCATTTATGTAGTCAATGGCATTAACTGCATAAATTCTTAATCTATCTGTGGGTGAGAGGCCAAACATTTCTTTTGCAATGCTAATAACCTTCCGGTCAATTTCAACAGTATCAAGTTGTGCAAGCGTATTGTTTTCTAATAAAAACTTCACAACACTACCACCCCCCATACCAAGAACTAATACTTTTTTTTTGTTTTTAATGTCAAGATTAAAACGAAGCAATGCTTTTATAAAAACTCGGTAAAGACTACCATAACTGTAATTGGCATGGGCAGTGTTCAGAACCAGTTTGCCATTTTCCAGTGTAGTTTCTAAAACACTATTTACTTCCGATTGATCTTTGTGAATGATAACGGGAGTTATAAAACTAAGCAGCCATTGGAAAACAGAATACCTCTTTGACATCATGCAAAGATAGCTATGCAGAATATTTTATGGAATGTAAATGGGTTTAATTACTGCTTTTTTAGAAACTTTAAGTCAGAAAGTAAAATATAATTTAGTTAATTGTTTTATTTCTTTCTTACAGTTTCATTGACTGTTGCAACAACTTTGTCAACTTGTATATCACCTTCTTCCTGACTTACCAAAATCCCATTTGGTTTAAATGTGCTGATGATATTTGAATGTGAAAAATCAATAGGTGAAATCTTTTTATATTTCATTGAAAGCACGTTTGCAAATTCTTTTGTTGCATTTTCATCAGAGCGTAAAAATGTCCATTGTGGTCCTGTCATTTCGTTTTTAATGGAAAATTCTTT
>DKKR01000003.1:26620-76466 GCA_002455375.1 Bacteroidetes bacterium UBA6661 | reverse complement strand
TAAGCCAGCAATGTTTGCTCGCAGGCCTTGAGAATCTGAAAGGCTTTTTCGCGCGATGATGATTCGGCATAGGTTCTGAGCACAGGCTCAGTGCCACTGGCTCTAATCATCAGCCATTCACTATTGGCATTGTCGAAGTAGTATTTAAAACCATCTAAGTCTTCAAGGCGTTCCACTTTGTAATTACCAAATTGCGTATATTTATTACTGATGCAGTTTGCCAGAATTTTTTGCTTTACCTCTTCCTTGATATGAAGGTCATTTCGCTCGAAAGAAAATGGACCGGTTATTTCATATACTTCTTTAATAAGTTCATTCAGTGATTTTCCCGACTTGGCCATAAACTCCCATATTACCAAGCCCATCCAGATGCCGTCACGCTCGGGTATGTGTCCTTTAATGGCAATGCCGCCAGACTCTTCACCGCCTAACAATACATCTTCATTAATCATTATTTCGCAGATGTATTTGAAACCAATCTTAACTACGTCAATAGGCAGGCCGTAGTGTTTGCAAAGTGTTTGCACTTTGGGAGTGGTAGAAAACGCTGTACACACTTTTCCGTTCATGCCCTTATACTTATGCAGATAGTGGATGAGCAAAAGAATGATATGATGCGAGTCAACAAAATTTCCTTTGTCATCATACAAGCCAATGCGGTCGGCATCACCATCGGTAACTAATCCACAGGCAATATTACCATCATTCTTAATAAGGGTAGAAAACTCTGTCAGGTTTTTATGAATAGGTTCGGGGGCCTGACCGTGAAAGCCGGGATTGTGATCGCAGTGCAGCAGTGTAATTTCCGGAAAAAGTTTTTTCATTACATTTTGTCCAGCACCAAACATGGCATCATATGCCCATTTTTTACCGCTTTTCTTAATGGCGTCAAGGTCAAAGTTTGCTTTTACATGGTCTATATACAATGTTTCCAAATCAACCCATTGCAACAATCCTTTGGCAGCAAAATCATCCAGTGAAAGTGTGTAGGTATCCAAGGCAGATTGGTCTTTGATAATATCTTCTATCTCCGAAACCTGTGCAGGCAATAATGGTCCGCCATAGGAGCCTTTGAGTTTAAAACCATTGTATGTTGGTGGGTTATGACTTGCAGTAAGTATAATCCCTAAGTCTGCTTTGTGGTGCAATGTACCTAACGACACCATTGGAGTTGAAACAAAATTGGGTGCCAGTTTTACATGAATTCCGTTTGCACATAACACCTTGGCAGTAGTTTCAGCAAAAAGATTTCCTGCAAAACGACAGTCGTTGCCTACAACTACTGAAGGATTACCACCCTTTGCCTTTAGCCACTGTGCTGTAGCCTCTGCCACACGTGTAACATTTTCTACTGTAAAGTCCTGTGCAATGATTGCACGCCATCCATCGGTACCGAATTTAATTTTTGTTGCCATAAATTTTTATAATGTTCAATAATATTTTACGAATTCTGTCAGCTGATTCCAGTGATACTCGCGAAGTGCTTTGAGATAAACAAAAGCCTGTCGCAAGGCAATATCCTGTGAGTTAATTCTTGTTATTGTGAAATTAAATTTTTTATCGAGCAAGGTGAGCACCAATTTCTGACCATTGATTTCCAAATCCATCATAGTCATTTCAGAAAGCGGAATAATGTTTAATGCAGAATCGTTTACATAAAAACGAATACTTTTTGGCTCGTAATAAATCTGTCCTTTGTTTTTCTTCCACACCTCATTCACTTCAATAGCGGTAACTCTAAGACTTTGTTTTCCACTAACAAAATTCTGAACCTTGTCGCCACCGAGATTAAAAAACTCCTCTTTGTTGGATAGTAAATAGTTCTCTACAGCACTAAAAAAACTGCTGCTGTTATTTGACAGTAATGTATCACCACCGGGTTTTCTGTCCACCAAATAAACAATGTTCTTGGACTCTTCAATACTAAAATCCGACTGAGGAACAGAGAATCCTGATCTTCCCACAAAACTCTTCAATGTCTTTTGAGATTCATCTGCACTCTGGATTACTTTATTATTAAACTGCACTAAACTGAAATTAAATTTTTTAGCTGAAAGATAAAATGCAGGTGTCTCACCATAGTTGCCATTGGCATTTACTTCTGCAGGCTTCTCATTCAAAAAACGAACTAAATCTGCATAATCAACATAACCATAGGACACTTCCTGATTACGGCTATCGCGATTTGAAAAGCCTATTCCTATTGTTTTGGTTTGTATTTCTCGTTTAGCTTCAGTCCAACTTTCATAAATATAAATAACATCCTCCTCCTTAAATGACGTTGATGATGATTGTTCAATTTCCTGAAGTGATGCTGCGGTGATTTGAATTTCTTTGGATGGTGAATCCCACAATTTAATTTTATTCTGTTGAATGAGCTGATAGGTAATTTTAGTAAGCTGTTCGACCAAATTAAATCCGAGCGTATCGGGCTGCTCACTACGTTTAACACGGAGCAGTGCAGCCACCTGATTGGCAGAAACATCAGCAGTAATAAAAAGTGCTGCAATAACTATTAAAAACCCTTTTCTCATTATATTGGCGTAAAAATACCGTTTTACAGTGAATTAATTCCGAATGTTACGCCTGTTCAGTTCTGCCTGATAGCGTCTGGCATTGAGCAGATGCGTATTATAATCTTTCGCAAAAGAATGAAAACCACTCATATCTTCGCGAGCACAGAAATACATAAATTGGTGGCTTTCAGCATTGAGAACAGCATCAATACTTGAAATATCAGGTAAACAAATAGGGCCGGGAGGTAGTCCGAAATATTTATAAGTATTGTATGGCGAATCAATAGTTTTATATTCATTCAGCACTCGTTTAATCGAAAAGTCACCTAATGCAAAAACAAGTGTTGGATCTGCCTCCAGTTTCCAGTTTTGTCTGAGTCTGTTAAGATAGACTCCCGCTACACGTGGCTTCTCGGCATTTTGCTTTGTTTCTGATTGCACAATAGACGCCAATATACTTACCTGAACAGGTGTTAACCCTTGCTGTTCTGCTTTCTGCCTGCGAGATGTATTCCAAAAATTATCATACTCCCTTTTCATTCTTTTAAAAAAATCTGTTGCTGAAGTATTCCAATACATTTCATAAGTGTTGGGAATAAACAGACATAAAACATTGTCGCTGTTCAGTGCTTCTTCTTTTAACAGAAGGCTATCACTGAGCATAGCTGCAATTTGTGTGCTGTCTGCTTCAATTTGTTTGCTGATTCGACTTGCAAGGTCTGACTTGGTTCGGATATTATTAAAAGTAATTTTAATGGGGACCTGTTTTCCGGAGCGTAGCAACTGCAACAACTGCCTGTTGTTCATATTGTCAGTAATCTCATAGCGACCGGGAATTACACGTTCTGTATAATTCATTCTTTCTGCAAGCCATTTGAAAGATTCAGTATTGATTAAAATATGCTGATCGGTAAGTTCTGTTGCTACCTGATTGAAATCGCTTCCTGTTCTGATATAAAAAAAAGTTTTATGGTCTTTTAGCTTTACATTCGGAGAAAATATTCTCTGATAAAAAATATATGCAACAACTGCGGCTGCTAATAAAAGTAAGGTTAAAACTAAAAAAAGTATTTTCTTCATTTATGTTGACTTCAGTTGGTTTAACAATTGTCTTGCCCCTTCGTTGTTGGGGCTAATTTTTAAGATGCGTTTCACAAATTCAATAGCCTCTTTATTTCTATTCATATAATGCATTAGCCCTGCCATGTTCATTAAAGCAGGTTCATAATCAGGATTGAGTGCCAATGCTTTGTTATAATAAGCCAATGCCTGCTGCGGGTCATTTTTTTCGGAGAGAAAAATAAATCCAAGATTAGTTAGTGCCGAAACATGTTTTGGATATTCTTTTAAAATAAACTCATATATTTTTTGCGCTTCTTTAACATTACCGGCAATAGAAAGTGCTGTGGCATATTTATTCAAAACATCTAAATGATAGGGTGCCAATTCTGCAGCACGTTTATAAAAAGGTAATGCTGCTTCAATTTTTCCAATTGCCTGAAAAGATGCTCCTATCCGATAGGCTGTCCAGGCATGTGTATTTGAATAAGATTTTTTATTCAGCAACTTCAACATATCAGGCATTGCCGAAGTAAGCTCAATAACTTTTGCAAAACTATTCTTCAGAAAATAAATCTGAACTAATTCATTAATGTTTTCTTTGAGAGAAACATTTCCTGCATCAGAAAAACAGTTTAGTGCAGAATCGAGCACACTTGTATCATAACCATATCTTTCAAAATAAGCTATAAAGGCTCTACCCCTACTCTTCCTGTCAGCCGCTGGATTGTTGACACAATAAATTCCTTTAAACACTTTATGCTCATGCGCTGTATTGTCTTTTGACGGAATACTAATTTTATGGTCGTGTATGCTGACGTGAGGAATATCTGATGTGCCGGAAAATGTCATGTGGCAGCTAATGCAGTTATCATTTGACTTACTGCGGACGGCCAACTTCTCAGTGCATAAACTATTTTCTGTATGATGACAATTTTTACATACTGCATTGAAATGGTCGTCATTAGTTTGCCGCACACTGATATGCGGATTGTGACAGGTAATACAGGTCAAAGCATTTTTTCCGGGTCTTAACTCAGACGGCTGATGATTAACATGATTTTTATTTGCTGTTTCTATATAACATCTGCTTTGTTTAAGCCTTTCGGCATGTGATGCCATGATATGTGAATTACCATTACCCTCATAAAGCGGAACAAACACATTCATCACATCACTCAGTTTCATACCGGGCTTAAAATCGAAAAATGATTTATCGCTGTTCAACACGGCATTACCCTGCAAATGACAGCGCATGCATACATCAAACTGCAGGTCAATAGATAATTTAGCAGGATTCACAATAGAAAAATCTATTTCCTTAGCAGTATCAACTAAAATACCGGCTTGTTTTTGTTGAACATGATATTCGCCCGGACCATGACAACGCTCGCAGTTGATGCCACTCTCTAATTTATTGTATTTATTTTCTGACCCCAAAACAAAATCCGGATAACTGTTATGACAACTCATACATTCCAAACCGATGATTCGTGAAAAACGTGTGTTGTTGCCATCTTCAAATCCGGGAGGCAAATGCCACTCACCTCTTTGCGTATAAAAAGTTGCCGGTGCCTGATTCAAGTAACCGTTGGTATTGATGATATGTGAGTTGGTATGTTGACCCGAACCAATAATAAAATTGATTACTTCATTTCGCTTATAAACGGTATCGCCATTTTCAAGTCTGAATTCAAGCAAGTGCAGTGAATCGTTTTGCCAAAATGGATGGTAATAGAAGTTTTTATACTTATCATAAATAACTGCATGACTAAATTTTGCTGATGTTTTTTGTTTGGAAGCAACATCAAATGATTTGCCCATTCCCGTTTGCATAAACGTATTGTAAATTTCGGCATGGCACGACCTGCAAGTTTCTTTACCCACATATTTTACCGTATCATTCAGACTTGCATAGGATGAAAGCAATGGCAGCGTTTGTTTTTTTTGCGTGGTGCAAAAATTCAACAACAACACTATCAATAAGAGTACGGATAAAGCAATGAGTTTTTGCCTCATAAACACAAACAAAAATCAAAAATCATTCGAAACAAAATTTAGTCAAATAAAAAATAAAAATCATCAGCAATAAGCCATTAACAAACTTATTTATCAGCAATAATTTTCAAATGTGCAAGATGATGATTTCCATGCCATGCATAAAGTCCAACAGCACCTTTGAGGCTATGTGTTTTTTGTTGAATGGGATGAAAAAAAGTTTTTTCAAAATCCTGTTCAGTCATATTATTGATAAGATTTATCCAGCGCTGATGCAATGCATGAAGCAGTTGAATAGAAATCATCGGTGAAGATTGAGTCACATCAGGAAGGTTAGCCCATGCTTTTTCATCATAAGCTTTTATAGTAGGATTTTCCTCTGTCAGTGACCATTTGAAACGGATAAAACAATTCATGTGGCTATCAGCTAAATGATGCACCAACTGTAAGGCTGTCCACCCGTCAGGTCTGTAGGTCTGCGACCAATGATGTGCTTTAAAACCATCTGTCAATTGTTGCACCTTTGATGGTAAGGCGACAATATCATTTTTCCAGCTACTGAACTGTTCGGAAGTGATGATTCCCGGAAGTTGAAACTTACCAATAGGATAACGCAGTTCTTCCATAATAATTCTTTTAAAAAATGTTTACAAAAGTCCGAAAAACACCTGAATAACTGTCCCACAAATAACGCTGTAAATGCCCTAAAAAACCGGTTGTATGAAGGCTTAAAAAAGCTATTTTTGCCGCCCAATGGAAAATATCAGAAATTTTTGCATCATTGCCCATATTGATCATGGCAAAAGCACCCTTGCAGACCGTCTGCTTGAATATACCAATACCATAAGCAAGCAACAGATGCAGGCACAAGTGCTCG
Source organism: Bacteroidetes bacterium UBA6661 (assembly GCA_002455375.1). GTDB lineage: Bacteria > Bacteroidota > Bacteroidia > AKYH767-A > OLB10 > OLB10. The sequence goes on along the minus strand of DKKR01000003.1, from coordinate 70,016 downwards.
ATGATATGGATCTGGAACGCGAACGGGGCATCACCATTAAGAGCCATGCCATTCAAATGGATTATACTTTAGATGGGAAAAAATATGTTCTGAATCTGATAGACACTCCCGGTCACGTTGACTTTTCGTATGAAGTATCAAGAAGTATTGCCGCCTGTGAAGGTGCTTTATTAATTGTTGATGCTGCACAGGGCATTCAGGCACAAACAATCAGCAATCTTTATTTAGCGCTTGAACATGACCTGACTATTATCCCTGTTTTAAACAAAATTGACCTTCCGAGTGCAGAGCCTGAATTGGTGAAAGATCAGATAGTAGATTTGTTAGGATGCAGACGTGAAGAGATTATGGCTGCCAGTGGAAAAACCGGCATGGGTGTTCATGATATTTTACGTGAAATTGTGCATCGTATTCCTGCGCCAAAAGGGAATCCAAAAGCTCCGCTTAAAGCATTAATATTTGATTCTGTATATAATTCTTTCAGAGGTATTATTGCTTACTTTAAAGTTGTTGAAGGCGAAATGAAATCGGGTGACAAAGTAAAATTTGTTGCTACCAACAGTAATTATATTGCTGAAGAAATTGGTATTCTGAAACTTGACAAGATACCTGCAAAAACTATCGGAACAGGTAATGTTGGCTATATCATTACAGGCATTAAAGATGCTAAAGAAGTAAAAGTGGGTGACACCATCACTACTTTAGAAAACCCTTGTGCTGAAGCAATTTCGGGGTTTGAAGATGTTAAACCAATGGTATTTGCCGGAATTTATCCTGTAGATACTGAAGACTATGAAGAGCTACGTTCATCAATGGAGAAACTTCAGTTGAACGATGCTTCATTAGTATTTGAGCCCGAATCGTCAGCAGCATTAGGATTCGGATTCCGTTGCGGCTTTTTAGGAATGCTACACATGGAAATTATTCAGGAAAGATTGGAGCGCGAGTTTAACATGACAGTGATTACAACCGTCCCTAACGTTTCGTATGTATCGTATCTTACTAATGGTGATGTGTATGAAATTCACAACCCAAGTGACTTTCCGGATCCAAGCAAAATGGATCACATTGAAGAGCCATATATTAAAGCACAGATTATTACAAAGTCAGAATATATTGGTGCCATCATGACTTTATGTATCAACAAACGTGGTGTAATTATAGGCCAAAACTACCTTACAACAGACCGTGTGGAACTGATATTTGAAATGCCATTGGCAGAAATTGTTTTTGATTTTTATGACAAGTTGAAATCGGTTTCCAAAGGATATGCTTCATTCGACTATCATCCAATAGGCTACAAAACAAGCGATTTGGTAAAGCTCGACATCAGACTCAATAGCGAACCTGTTGATGCATTATCGGCACTTATCCATCGTGATCATTCTTATACATTTGGTAAAAAGATTTGCGAAAAATTAAAAGAGCTGATTACACGTCAGCAATTCGAAATAATTATTCAGGCAAGTATCGGTGCTAAAATTATAGCTCGCGAAACTGTAAAAGCCATTCGTAAAGATGTAACTGCAAAATGTTATGGTGGTGACATTTCGCGAAAGCGAAAACTTTTGGAAAAACAGAAAGAAGGCAAGAAGAGAATGCGACAGGTAGGCAGTGTTGAAATACCACAAAGTGCTTTTATGGCTGTGTTGAAACTTGATTAAATTTTTAGTTAAGCAAGAAGCCAAACAATATTTTCAGTAATATTAAGAAGAATAATCAGGGAGTTTTTCTTTATCGCCTTTCTGAATGGTTTTTTTATCTGGCATAGTGCCAAAAACATAATCCCACAATGGGTTTGATACACTGAAAGCAGAATTGTCTGAACGGTAGTGATGCAGGCTGTGATGCTTCCATAGTATGCTCAAAAAATTATGAGGCTGCCTGTAACGATGCACTGCATAATGAATGATAAGATAAACTGAATAGCCACTTACAAATCCGGAGAACAGAGCAATACCATAATTTCCAAATAACCATTTGTACAATAAAAAAAACAAAGCTGCCAGTGTAAGTGACATTAATGGTGGCATAGCTAAACGGTCTTTATCTTTTGGGTAGTGATGATGCACACCGTGGATCTTATACTTCAGCAATTCCTGACCCGGTGTATTGGCCTTGAAATGAAAAATAAACCGATGTATCAGATATTCAACAAGTGTAAATGCAAATAAGCCGGCAAGATAAAGTGCAACAATGCTGAGTATATTTATCTTTAAACTTAAATAACAATATAGTACAGTTACTATTCCGACAACCAAAAATAAAATTACCGGAAAATAGAAAGTTGTACGTGTCAGTCTTTCAAGTAAACGGTTCTGAAATAATGTGGCAGAACCCTTGTTTGATATTTTCCTGTTCTCCATACACTATTGTTTTAAGCACCTACTCTTTCCTTGCTGCTTCTATATAGCCTATTATTCTGTAGGCAAGTTTTGCTAATGTATATTCTGATAAAATATTTCCTTTGGTGGGTGCACATTCAACAATATCGAAGCCGATAATGTTTTTCTCTTTGGCAGTTTTTTTAAGTAATGCCAATGTTTCATTCCAAAAAAGGCCATTGGGCTCTGCTGTTCCAACAGAAGGTATTACAGATGGATCAAAGCCATCTGCATCAATGGTCACATAAACATTTTCACTCAAATCTTTTACTGCTTTATCAATCCACTTGGCATCTTTTCTGATGTTATGTGCATAATAAGTATGTAGTCGCTTTGACTTCTTTATTAATTGTGCTTCTTCAATACACTGTGCTCTTATGCCTGCCTGAACAATATTTAAACCTAAGTCATAAATTCTTTTCATAACACTGGCATGAGAATAAATGTTGTTGTGATAAGATTCACGCAAATCGCTATGTGCATCAATCTGAAGAACTGAAACATTTTTGTACTTCTGAATATGTGCTTTAACAAAGCCTAAAGTTACCGTATGCTCTGCGCCAAGAGAAACCACAAATTTTTTATCATTCAGTAAGGCCAGCGTTTCTTTTTCAATATAGTCAACCGCTTTTTTATTGGTCTTATTTTTAAAATCGAGAGCTTTAAGTGTTGCAATGCCGCAAGTTTTATATGTTTCTGCATCCAACTCTTCGTCATACAGTTCCACATACTGCGAAGCTTTTACAATAGCTGCCGGCCCTTTGTCGGAGCCTGCCAGGTAGGAGCTTGTATGTTCATAAGGCACTTGCTGAATAACATATTTTGAAGCTGTATAGTTGTAATACTTTTCATCTTCAATACCTAAAAAATTATGTTTGGTTGATAGGGCTTTCATTTTTTAACCAAGCTTTTCTTTTACTAATTGCGCAGCTTCTTTCAACAAAATGGCAGAATAAACTTTTAGTCCCGACTTATCTATGATGGTCTTTGCTTCTTCGGCATTGGTACCTTGCAAACGAACAATAATCGGAACAGGAATTTGTCCAATATTATTATATGCATCAACAATTCCCTGTGCTACTCTGTCGCATCTTACAATACCCCCAAAAATATTTACCAATATTGCTTTTACGTTTGGGTCTTTCAGAATGATACGAAATGCCTGCTCTACTCGGGCAGCATTAGCTGTTCCTCCAATGTCGAGAAAGTTTGCCGGTTCGCCACCTGCTAATTTAATGATGTCCATAGTTGCCATGGCAAGACCAGCACCATTCACCATACATCCAACATTACCATCCAACTTCACATAATTCAGATCATGCTCGCTGGCTTCAACTTCTGTCGGGTCTTCTTCTGACTTATCGCGCATGGCAGCATAGTCAGCATGACGGAATAGCGCATTTTCATCGAGATTAACTTTAGCATCTACAGCAATAATCTTATTGTCAGATGTTTTTAATACAGGATTTATTTCAAACAGTGATGCATCGCAACTTTCATACGCCTTATATAATGCTGAAACAAAACGAACCATTTCTTTATAAGCATTTCCACTTAAACCAAGGTTGAATGCAATTTTTCTTGCCTGGAAAGGCTGAAGTCCTACAGCAGGATCAATTTCTTCTTTAAAAATTTTCTCAGGTGTTTTTGCAGCCACCTCTTCAATATCCATACCTCCTTCAGTGGAATACATGATAATATTTTTACCTGCCTGACGATTTAACAAAACACTCATATAAAACTCAGCGGTTTTGGCTTCACCGGGATAATAAACATCTTGTGCAATCAGCACCTTATGTACTTTTTTACCTTGTGGACCGGTTTGTGGTGTCACCAACTGCATGCCGATAATGGCATTGGCTTTTTCTTTTACTTCATCTATTGACTTAGCCAGTTTTACACCTCCGCCTTTGCCACGGCCACCTGCATGTATCTGAGCTTTAACTACCCAAAAGTTAGTTCCTGTTTGCTTTTGTAACTCCTGTGCTGCGGCTACTGCCTGATCGGCTGTTTCTGCTACAATGCCTTCCTGAATGGCTACACCAAAAGATTTTAAAATGGATTTACCCTGATATTCGTGAATGTTCATATGAAAATTTTCACAAAAATAAACTTAAACATCAAAATGATGCCTTGTTGTTGAAGAAAAAAATTGAACTTATGAAATCAGCCGTTGTAGTTACTGACTAAAAAATAGATAAAAATCGCAATCAGGATTATGCTTAATCCCAACTCCTGAAGATAGCTCAAGTCTTTCCAGATAAAATTATCATCTAATCGCTTCATCCCCCAATGAATTGTGGTGTAAAGAAACAAAGTTTTATCTATTTTGCAAAATATTTTAACAATTAATAAAAAAACTTAATTGTGAATTTGCATGTCAGAGTATTTTTATACTTTTGAAACTTGTAAAATCACAAATATTCCTTAAAATCAAAAAGTAATGAAAAGACTGTTTACTACACTAAGTCTTGGATTAGCAACGATGATAGGCTTTGCCCAATCGAATTGTTATTTCTCAGAAGACATGGAAACAATTGACTCAGTTACATCAACTCCGGCTAATGCCTGGGTTCAAAACACACGTATTAGTGTGTCGGGTGTAGCCTGCGACTCTGCTCAAGTACTCAACGGTACTGATGCAATTCTTGAAACCGACCCGATAGATTTAACCGGGTTTTTCTTTGTAAGCGTAACATTCCAGCACATTTGCCGGATTGACTTTTTTGATGCAGCCAACATAGATGTGTCTATTGATGGTGGTATGACCTGGTCAACATTAGGCCCTGCAGAATTTGATTCAACCTTAGCTGATTATGGTGCTTTTGGTGGTCAAGGATACTTCTCCTCTGCAACATCTTTGGACTGGGATCCGGGAGTACCCGGAACAATGCCCACCAACAGTATGTGGCACTTAGCACGTTTTAACCTCTCTCAATGGGGTGGCGTATCTGACTTCAGAATGCGTTTCCGACTATCTGACGTGAACGGTGGTGGTGCAGGTGGTTATCCGGGATGGTTTATTGATGATATCTGTATTCAGGCTGCTGTTTGTGAGTTAAATCCTCCTAACATTGCTTTTACTAGTGGCTATCCGCAAGGAACCATTTATAACCTTGGCCCTTACAATGTTCAGTCGCATATTACTGATGCTTCAGGAATTATGAGTGCAACATTAACTTATACCATAAATAATGGTACTCCTGTAAGTGTTCCAATGACTGATTTAGGAAATGGCGACTTTACCGGGCAAATTCCAGCCGTAAATGATGGTGACTCCATTTGTTACTCAATCACAGCATTGGATAACTCCGGTTGTGCAAACTCTGCTGTCTTTCCAACATCCGGATGTATAACATTTTATGCATCGCAAGGAATTACATTCCCATTTTGTGACAACTTTGACTTACAAAACTTATGGACAGACTCTGTTGGTAATGCAAATTCCACACACTGGCAAAGAGGGCAATCCACAGTTTGGCCGGGCTCTGCACACTCTGCACCCAATATCTGGGAGGTTGGCTTAGACCAGCAATATGTTGGAAGTTGTATTTCTTATTTATATTCTCCAACATTCTCATTCATAGGAGTATTTAATGCGCAGATTGAGTTTTGGATAAATTCAAATTGTGAAAACTTTTGGGATGGTGCTCGTTTGGATTACTCAACAGATAATGGTCTAACATGGTCTGTACTTGGCACTAACAATACCACATTCCCAACAGGACAAAATTGGTATAATGATGATCAATTAAACTCCAGTCAGACCTATGCATGGACTGGCTCAAGTCAAGTAATTTCAGGGGCACCAGGCTGGTTTAAAGCTATGCATAAGCTAACTGTTTTAGACAACCAAACGAGTGTGATGTTCCGTTTTGTATTTACCTCAGATGCATCTGTTCAATTAGACGGATTTGCAATAGATGATGTATGTATTTTTGTTCCACCTCCACAAGATGCAGGTGTACAGATTATATCTCAACCTCCGGTTCAGGCACCTGCCGGATTGTGTATTCCGGTGGAAGTAACAATTACAAACTTCGGTAGCCAACCCATAACTTCTACTCCCGTAACTTATACATCAAGTACCGGAGCAACACAAACTGCAACATGGACAGGAAACCTTGCTCCCGGTGCTTCTACTGTATTTACTATTACACCTTGTTTAACCATACCGTCAGGTCCATTTACAGTGTGTGCATATACCTCATTACCTAATGACGGGTTACCGTTTAATGATACCACTTGTATCAGTAGCACCGGTATTCCTGTTCTTACTTTAACTTCGTGCGATGACTTTGAGAGCGGTAACGTTGGTTGGCTTTCAACACCAACAGGTGGAGCCAATGAATGGCAATTAGGTACTCCTGCATTTGGTGCAACTACAGGCGCCTATTCAGGAACTAATGCCTGGGATATTAACCTGAATACCGGTTATGTACAAAATGAAATTGATACTTTATATACGCCTATTTATGATATAACCGGATTATCTGCCAGTAACCTTACCATGTCATTCTTCAGTAATTACAGTACAGCAAATACAGATGGTTTCTGGGTAGAATATACTATTGATGGTACAAACTGGAGTATTTTAGGTACTATGGGTGACCCAAATGCTTCAAACTGGTACACTACTGCCAATCTTGACTTTACAAATAATCCTGCATTCAATAACAATTCAGGCGGCTGGAAAAAATCAACGTACTTCCTGAATAATCTCTTGATAACGAATCCAACAACTATTCGTTTCAGATTTGTTTTCTATGCAACTACATTTGGTACAGGTGGTGTTGGTGTGTCTCTTGACAATTTCTGTGTAAGCATTCCGTGCTCACCCGATGCCGGTGTAACAGCAGTAGGCTCTTATAATGCATCCATTGGAAACACGCTGATGCAAGGAAGTGCCGACTCGGTGCAAGTTACAATTCACAATTATGGTACTGCTGCGGTTACAAGTTTAAATATTGCTTATGCTATAAACGGTACTCCTGTGCTGCCACCATATGCTTGGACAGGTAACCTTGCTCCTAATGGTAATGCAACTATTATTCTACCGACTTCCTACACAACACCAGGCGGACAATATACAATTACTGCATGGACAGACTTAACAAGTGACTGTAATTCGGCTAATGATACCTTAGCAGGTGCAGCAGTTGGCGTTCCGGTAATTGTTGTTGACTTTAACAATTCTTATTGTGATGATTTTGAAAACGGAAACATTGGCTGGTCAACAAAAAATAATAGCACTACTCCGGGTTCTGACTGGCAATTCGGAACACCTACATTTGGTACAACTAACTCTGCATATAGCGGAGTAAACTGTTGGGATATTAACCTGAATAGTGTTTATGGGGCCAATGCCAACTCTGAACTTTATACTCCAATTTTTGATTTAAGTAATGCAGTAGATGCTACCATCAGTTTCTGGCAGAATGTTGCTTCAGAAAGCAATTGGGACGGAACACGTATGGAATATCGTATCGGTAATGGAGCCTGGACAATTCTCGGTACGCCATGCGACACATTAACGATGGGTCAGTTCAACTGGTACAACGATAACCAGTTAAACTCAAGTCAGCAATATGCATGGACTCAAGGAAATGCCTTATGTGCTTTACCTACAGGCTGGATTCGCAGCATGCGCAAACTTGAACCTATCTTCAACAATCAACCAATGGTTCAGTTCCGCTATATTTTCAATTCAGATGGTTCTGTTCAAACAAATGGCTATTCAATTGATGACTTCTGTGTAAATGTTCCTGTTCCATTAACTGTAACTCCGGTAGCTGTTTCAACTGCAAATCCTGGCCCTCCATTTATCTTCCCCGGTCAGAGCATGCCGTTTAAATCAAAGATTTATAATGATGGTACTTCTGCTGTAAACAACTTTGTTGCAACATTAAGTGTTGATGGAAATATTATCTCTAATGATACGGTTACATTAGCGACACCATTAAATCCAAACACCAATATGAATTATACATTTGTTAATGGTTGGATTGCTTCTCCCGGTTTCCACAATGTTTGCGTTTCTACTTATTATCCAAATCAATCGGCAGACTTAAAACCAATTGGTGACACCATCTGCTATTCTGTACAGGTGTTTGACTCTGCTACTGTTGGTGCAGGTTCTTCGTCCAAATGTTATGATTTTGAAAGTGGTTATCGCTGGGTAACATTAAATTCAACTTCTTATTCTGCAAATTCCAGCTGGGATTTAGGAACTTCAGTAAAACTAGGTGGCAATCATAGCCCTGTAAATTCGTGGTTTACAAGTCTTGCCGGTCAGTATCCGAATCGTGACACTTCTGCATTGTTCTCTCCTGTATTTACTTTAACCGGTGGATTGACATACAACATCAATTTCTGGCACAGTTTCATGACTGAAAGAAATGAAGATGGTGGAACATTTGAATACTCTACCAACTTAGGTGCTACCTGGATTCAATTAGGTGATGATCATGATCCAAACTGGATGAACACATACAGCATCACTGCATTAGGACCAGTACCGCCTGTACATCCCGGATGGTCAGGAAACAGCGGTGGCTGGGGTCAGGTAGGACATGATATTTGTTTACCAACTGCAGGGCAACAACAAGTTATCTTCAGATGGAGATTTAACTCTGACTTTAGTGTACGTGATGAAGGTTGGGCTATAGATGATGTTTGTTTAGAGGTGAAGAGCCCGATTACATTATGCACAACCGGTTTAACAGATTTAAACAACACGTTTGATATGATTCAGAATACACCAAATCCATTTAGTGATTATTCTGTAATTACTTTCAACCTATCAGACAATGGAAGCACGCAACTAGACATTGTAGATGTTACAGGCAAAGTGCTTATGACACCTGTTAACTCAAATCTTTCTGCCGGCACTTACAACATTACTGTAAGCGCAGAAAATCTGGCGAGTGGTGTTTATTTCTATGTATTGAAGCACAACGACCGTCAGTTAGTTAAAAAGATGGTTATTGCTAAATAAGTTTTAATAAAGTTTAATCGAAAGAGGCTGCCTCCAAAGGGCAGCCTCTTTTTTTTCTCTCATCGCACAGTGCAATTTTAATTTTTCATTTCTTTGCAGCCCATTCAACCAACAATCAGGGGATGTAGCTCAGTTGGCTAGAGCGCTTGTATGGCATACAAGAGGTCAGGGGTTCGAATCCCNNAAGAGGTCGTGGGTTCGAGTCCCATCTTCTCCACAATAAAAAATTATCCCGCTAAATGCGGGATTTTCTATTTTTAGCAGTAATAAATATACTTTAAAGTTAAGTCTGTTCAAACTATCGCAGCCAATGATTTGTTTAATTTTGCAGTATGGAAGAAAAAGCTAAAGAGCGTTTGTATAAGAAGCCTGAATGGTTAAAAGTAAAACTACCTATTGGCGAAGAGTACAGAAAAGTTAGAGGCATTGTTGACAACAACAAACTACACACGATATGTGAAAGTGGCAATTGTCCAAATATGGGCGAATGTTGGGGAGCAGGTACAGCAACATTTATGATTCTTGGAAACATCTGTACACGTTCTTGCAAATTTTGTGCAGTAGCAACAGGAAAACCATTAGCAGTTGATAAAACAGAACCACAACGAATCGCAGAGTCTGTTAAATTAATGAAAGTAAAACATTGTGTAATCACCAGTGTTGACCGTGATGATTTAAAAGATGGTGGCTCTGAAATCTGGGCAGAAACCATCAGAAAAGTCAGAGAAATTTCACAAGGCACAACAATGGAAACCTTAGTTCCTGACTTCGCTGGTAAATGGGAAAACCTTGAGCGTGTAATGCAAGAAAGACCTGAGATAATGTCACATAATCTGGAAACTGTCAGAAGACTTACAAAAGAAGTGCGTGTTCAGGCAAAATACGACAGAAGCCTTGAAGCACTTAAGCGCATTAACTCATTTGGGCTAAGAACAAAATCAGGTGTGATGCTTGGTCTTGGTGAAACACGCGAAGAGGTTTTAGAAACAATGAATGACTTATACCAAAACGGAGTTCATATTTTAACTTTAGGACAATACCTTCAACCAACTAAAGAACATTTGCCCATTGCAGAATTTGTTAGTCCTGCTGTTTTTAAAGAATATAAACAAATAGGCCTTGAAATGGGTTTTAAATACGTTGAAAGTGGGCCGTTAGTACGTTCCAGCTATCATGCAGAAAGACATTTAACTTTTGATGTTTAATTAGAATAAATTATGACACATGTTGCAATAAACGGCTTTGGAAGAATTGGCCGTACGGTTTTAAAAAAATTACTACAGAATAAAAATTTAATTATTGTTGGCATCAATGATTTAACAGATCCAAAAACGTTAGCCCATTTATTTAAATACGATAGTATCCATGGCAAGTTTGATGGAACTGTTTCTGCATCAGAAAAAGCAATCATCATCAACAACCAAACTATTCCTGTTTATGCTGAAAAAGATCCTGCCATGTTGCCTTGGAAAGAACTTCAGGTTGACGTAGTAATTGAATCAACAGGACGATTCACAAAAGCTGATTTAGCAAAAGCACATATAAAAGCAGGTGCACGAAAAGTAATAATTTCAGCACCGGGATCAGGAAATCTAAAATCTGTTGTATTGGGTGTCAATGAAAATATTCTTGACGGAAGCGAAGAAATTATTTCTAATGCAAGTTGTACAACAAACAATGCAGCACCAATGATAAAAATATTACAGGATAACTGGGGAGTAGAAAGTGCTTACATTACTACTGTGCATGCTTATACTGGCGATCAAAATATACATGATGCTCCGCATAAAGATTTACGCAGGGCACGTGCTGCTGCACAATCAATTATTCCAACCACAACAGGTGCCGCTAAAGCTGTAACTGAAATTTTTCCTGACCTTAAAGGTATGATTGGTGGCGCAGGAATCAGAGTGCCGGTAATAGATGGTTCAATAACAGATATCACTTGTATCCTTAAACACGATGCCACTGTTGAAGCTATAAATCAAAAGTTTTTGGAAGCATCACAGGGTAAAATGAAAGGTATAATTGAATATACCACTGACCCAATCGTATCGGTTGATATTATCGGCAATACACATTCCTGCATTTTTGATTCAGTACTCACATCTGTACTTGGGAAAATGGTAAAAGTTGTTGGCTGGTACGATAATGAAATGGGCTACAGCACACGTTTAGCTGAACTGACAGCATTAGTTGGCAAGCACTAAACAATATGCATTTTGCATCAACTGTTCTTATGATAAGGCCAACTTCGTTTGGCTTTAACATAGAAACAAGCATGGACAATGTCTTTCAGAAACAAAATCACAGATTAAGCAATCAGCAAATACAGCTTCAAGCTGAAAAAGAAAGTAGCCTATTAAGGAAAAAGTTGATTGATAACAACATCAATGTGATTTATGCTTATGAAAATTGCGAAAGTGCCACACCTGATGCATTGTTTCCAAACAATTGGTTTAGCACACATGATAATGGTACTTTAGTGCTTTATCCTATGCTTGCCGCTAACAGAAGAAAAGAACGAAATGCTTCACTTATTAATTATTTAAAGAATTCTTTTCAAATTAAAGAGACTATAGACCTGACACAATCCGAAGATGAAAATAAGTTTTTAGAAGGTACTGGCAGCTTAGTGTTTGATCACAAGAATAAAACTTGCTTTGTTTCAATTTCGGAGCGAACCAATATTGAGTTGGCTACTAACATCAACAATAAATTAGCTTATCAAACAACAATACTGAATTATACTGATGAAAACAACATTCCGGTTTATCATACCAATGTATGCATGTGCATTGGTGATGGCTTTGTTATCATAGCAACAGATAATTTAAATTCAAAATCAGAACACACTACTCTATTTGAATATTTTGAAGCTAACAACCTGGATCCTGTCCTGTTATCATCAAAGCAAGTGCATTCTTTCTGTGGCAATGCTTTACAACTTCAAACCACCAATGGGCAACCTGTACTTGCAATGTCAAATACAGCCTTTAATGCATTTTCAACAGAACAAATAAAAACCATTGAAAAACATTCAGACATCTTACACACCCCGATTGATACAATTGAACAAATTGGCGGTGGCAGTGTGCGTTGTATGCTGGCAGAAATTTTCCTTAAACCTAAAAACTCATTTTAACGTGACTTGTAGTATCGCTGCAAGTTCAAAACACAATCGTTCAGCATCTTTGCATCAGGCTTAACATTCAATTCATTCAATCGCATGTCTGTAACAGTCATTGAGCCATTAAAATTAACTGTATTAATCTGATTCTTTTGTAAATCTATAAATGCAAAATGCTCCTTACTTCCGGCAACAAAAACCCGTTGTGCTGTTGTATCAAACAAATTTCTACCGAATGAATAATCTGAAAATAAATTTCTGCACTTTAATACATCATGCATAAGCGTAGGAACTAAGTCATAATGTGATGTAAACCTACTGACTGTTTCCGCAGTTTTTCCCGGCCATGAAATTATACAAGGAACCTGAAGTTGATACTTGGAAAAGTTACTGGTATGCCCCCAATAATTCTTTTTGTTTTCATTAAACTCTTGCCCATGATCGGACGTAATTACAACAATTGTATTCTCCAACAATTTCTTTTCTTCAAGTTTAGACAACACTTTTTGTATCAATGAGTCGCAATACCAAACTGTATTTTTATAACTGTTATAAAATGGAACAGGATTAAAATCATTGTTGAGTACTGTATGATCTACATTTTCCCAATAGGGTTTAAAGGGATGAGGCAACCAGTATGGCAGATTGTAATTGTGTGGTGAGTCATAAAACAAAAAACCAAAAAATGGTTTTTGAAAATCAGATGTATTCATCCATTGAATAAACTCTTTGGTTATGTTTTCATCACGTTCCGTAAAATTTTTTCCGGGGGTGTGTGTACGCAAGTTATTAATTTTGGAAAAAACAGTCTTATCAAACTCAGGGCTTACCAAGGCTGCACTTGCAAGAATCTTCATTTCGTAATTTCTTTTCTGTAATTCATCCAGAAATACAGGACTGATTCTGTTAATCAGAAAATCTTCCCAATATAAAGAAGGTATTCCGTAAAACATAGAAAAGATGCCACCACGCGTACCATTGCTGCCGCTATAATGTCGGTTAAACAAAATCTTCCCTTGAGAAAAACGATAAATATTAGGTGTTACTTCATGATTAAAAGTTTCAAACTGCCATGCATCCATTAAAATAAATAAAATATTAGGATAATTAGTTGCAGTATCAAATGTTAGCGGCTCTAATGGATACTGAATTGCCTTATCCTCTCCATCTTGCAAATTTTCCCATTCTTGTTTTTGCTTCATGTCTGCAACTCCAAGTGTACTGAGAAGTTTATTGGCGCGTAATGGAAAATACAATGGGAAATAAAGTGATGCTTGTTGAATTGAGCGATAGGAAGTTGCATAAGCCCATGCATGAAGCAGATGACTGCCAATTAAAAGACCTGCCAACAGATATGCAATTTGTTTTCCTCCTCTCAGCTTTTTTCTTTCAAACAAACTCCAAATAATTCGTGTAAGTAGATAAACAATTGCCGTAAGCAAAACCACAAATGCAGCTACCTTTAAGTACATTACCAAATCAAAAACAAAGATTTCTGAAAAAGCTCCTCCAAAAACCATATCCAAAACAAAGCCATTGATATGAAACCTGTAGAGGTCATAGATAAAAGTGTCTAATATGAGTACTAGTAAAGAAACTGATCCAATTACTACAGCATACCAAATTAGAACTTGCCTTTTCTTACAAAGTAATGCCACAGGAACAAACAGTAANNAACCATGCACCAAATTGTAAAGCATTAAATTTTTTCATGATAAAAATTCTTATGCTTCAAATTTTCTTAAAGAAAGTTTACTTCCATCCCATTCTGCATAAGTAAAATAGGAAAGCCAATCACCCAAATTAATATAATGACTATCGCCTATTTGTTTATCAATAGGCAGGTGTCTGTGACCAAAAATATAAAAATCAAAATGACTTGTTTTTTCAGTTTCGATTATATACTGAACCAAATATTCCTTCTCATCACCTAAATACTTAGCGTCATGATGTCCGGTATGTTGTCTGCTTTTACGGCTCCAGAAGTTGGCTATTGCAATTCCGAAATTTGGATGGAGTCTGGCAAACAACCACTGACAAAACTTATTGGCAAAAACTTTTTTAATAAACTTATATCCATGATCACCGGGTCCCAAACCATCACCATGACCGATTAGAAACTTTTTGTTATCAAATACAAATTCTTTCGGCTGTCGGTAAAGTTTAACACCCAATTCTTTTGGCAAATAGTCAAACATCCACATATCATGGTTACCGGTAAAAAGATAGATTGGCACTCCATTGTCGGCTATTTCTGCCAATTTTCCTAAAATTCTTACATATCCTTTTGGCACTACATGGCGGTATTCAAACCAAAAATCAAATACATCACCAAGTATAAAAAGTATTGAAACATCAGTCTTAATTGTTTCTAACCATTGACAGATTTTGCGCTCTCTTATTAAACTCTCTTCACTTGTTGGTGCTCCGAGATGAAAGTCACTTATAAAATAAATTTTCTTACCTGTGCCGCTCAAGTTTTAAAAATAATTTGCTGCTAATTTCTGTAATAAAAATCAAACTACAAGGTAAATTATTTAAATGATTTTAAAACTGTCAACATTAATCCTAAAAATATTACACTTCTTACAAAAGTAATTATGCTGGCCTAACTATAACCTTTTGGAGAACTTGGGCGTATATAAGCACTGTTAAAATCATTTTAATATGAAAAAACTTGTTTTTGCAGTTATGATAATGCTTCTTTCCAAGGCAGCTTACTGTCAGGAAAAAATTTCTGCTCAGAAATCAGAAGAATTTGTGTTTGAGATTCCGCAGTTGGATTTAGTCAAACAACTTGCTGATTTCAAGCAAAACCTAAAACAAATAAAAGGTCTGGAATTTCATGGCTTTTGCGAAAGCAAACATTTGCTCATGGTTAGTATGCCAGCAGCTTCTAAAGATGAATTTTATGATCTTATGGATAAGATGCAATATTCTGCTTTAGAAAAAAAGCAGGCAACCTTTCGTCTTGCCGAACAGGTTTGTAATGCCAAAGAAGAAATCAATTACAGTAAATCTATAAATCAATAGGTATGAATACAACAATAAAACACATTACAATACTATTGGCTTTAGTCCTGATAAACTCAGGTAGCATAAATGCACAATGCAGTGGTGGGTCAAATGCAGGAGCTATTACTCCATCTATTAATTGGCAAACACGCGCAGTTGATGGAAGGGAGTTTTTNNTATCTCGAATGGACTTGCGTTACAACCGGTACTTATCGTGTTTTAACCACAAGGACATTTTGTAATAGCCGAACCAATCTTGGCACATTAGCCTATCGCTATGATTTTAGCTATAGTTGCCCTGCAGGCTTAGGCACCGGATATACTACTATTGCCTCATTACCTTATACTATGGCTTCGGGAACTACCTGCGGTCAAGTTAATGATGTTAACAGTATCAGACTTACTGCATGTGGAACTGCAAATTATTATGATGGGGAAGATATGATTTGGTCTTTTACCCCAACTACATCGGGACAAATAACAGTTTCTTATAACTCTGGCGCCAACAACACTATTCTTTCTGTATTTGATGCATGTCCTTTAACAGGCAATGGTGCCAACTGCGTAAGTACGCAACAGGGTAATGGTAATAAGAGTTTAACTTTCTGTATTACTGCAGGTGTTACATATTATGTTGTCATGGATTGTCTTTTATCAACAGGTTGTTTTGCATTTACCAATTTTAGCATAACCGCACCCACAACGCCTTCATGCAACTTAGGTGGAGGTGTGATTAATGTTGCATCATTACCTTATGTAGCAACACAACAATCAACCTGTGGAAATGGAAATAACCTTACCGATGGTAATACACCCACTTGTGGTTCTACCAACTACAAAGGTTCAGAAGATAACGTTTACATTTTTACGCCTGCAACATCAGGTGATATTTCTATAAGATTGAAAACAACCGCCAGTAGAAATGGAATGTTTCTTTATGATGGTTGTCCGCTTGCTACGCCATGTGGCCCTTCAACAGCAAACTGTATTGGTGCACAAACCGGCAATGATGATAAAACCTTATGCGCAACAGTTACAGCAGGAACGACTTACTATTTGTTAATAGATTCACGTACTTCTTGTTTTGCTTTTGACCTTTCCATTTCCGCTCCATCAACTGCTGTTGTTGGCCGTACTTGTGCAAGTCCATTAGTAATTGCCTCATTGCCTTTTAAACGCTATAATGAAACTACAGCCTGCTTTGGTGATGATTATAACAATTCGAGTATATCCTCTTGTGGAACAAACTATGAGTCTGGTGAAGATAAAGTTTACAGTTTCACAACAGCTTCTGCCCGTTGTATCTCGGTAACACTTTCTTCTGCCAGCACAAACTATATAGGCTATCAGGTATATAACGGATGCCCGGATGCACCCGGTACATCTTGCGTTGCTTCTTTAGGACAAGCCACCAGTGGATTTTTATCTGGCACTGTAACCTTACCTTCAGCAGGAACTTACTATATAATTGTTGACACCTGGGCAAACCCTGAAAATGCCGACTACACCATAAGCATAGCTAATGTAAGCTCTGTATATAATGACTTACCGTGTAACGCACAAAGTATGGAATTAGGTCTTTACTATACAGGCAATAGCAATTGTGCTGACGGCAGTGGAGAACCGGCAGCACCGGGATGTTGGACTACACCGAATGTGGTAAATTCTGTTTGGTATAGTTTTATAGCTCCTGCATCAGGTAATGTCACTGTCAGAACAAATCCGGGCACTTTAAGAAGAACACAAATGGCAGCCTACTCAGGGGTTTGTGGATCAGGAATGACTTTTATAGCCTGTAATTTAAATGCACCGGGTTGTGGTGGAACCTCACCAACACCAACTACTATGTCACAATTAAGTTTAACAGGACTAACACCGGGCAACACTTATTATGTTGTCGTTGATGGAGAAGGTTATTTAACAGGAACATTCAGTATTATTGCCGTTAATGGCGGAACTACTTTGCCGGAGATTGAAGGACAGGATTGTGGCTCACCGATTATTGTTTGCAATCAAAACACACAGGTTGGAGATCCGGGATTTCAACTTTTTGGTAACAATTGTGATTTTCCAGGAGCAGGAACAAACTGCTTATATACTGCTGAACGAGGTTCAGCATGGTATCAGATAAATATTGCCAGTGCCGGAAATCTTGAATTCAATATTATTCCTAATGATTGGGTAGGTGCTCCAAGCACTGCCTGTACGGACTATGACTTTGCAGTTTGGAAAATTGCAGGCTCCGGAGCTACTACATGTGCCGGAATTGCCGGTGGTGCAACCCCATTAAGATGTAACTATAGTTCATTAGGATTAACAGGACTTTACAGCAATTCAAACGGTACAGCACCTGCAGCATATCCTGGATTTAATGGTGCATACAACTCAAGAATCAGTGCAGCAGCCGGAGATGTTTATTTGTTGGTAGTAAGTAATTATTCTAACAGTATTTCAGGGTTTACACTCAACTTCCCCGCTTCGGCACCGGTAGATTATACAGCAGGTGGCACCACAGCCTATTGGACAGGTGCAGAAAGCAACGACTGGTTTACTGCTGCTAACTGGGGTGGATGTAATATTCCAAGTTGTACAGTAAATGCTGTCATTCCGCTCTCAGGAGCCAATCAGCCCTATATTGGAACAGCAGGTGCTTCATGTAAAGATCTTAAACTCGAACCGGGTGGAACATTAATCATGGATAACAACCAATTTCTAACAATCTGTGGTAATGTACAGAACAATGGTGAATTAAATATTGCTACCGGATCAGGATTTTTGTTTAATAATGGTAGCGTAGATCAAACAGTCAACGGTAATCTTATTTCGCCAAACAGGTTCTCCCATATCACTGTAAGTAAAACAGGAGGGAAAGTTGACTTACTTCAGAATATAGAAATGCAGGGAAGTCTGGCGTTAATTGGCCCTAACTCAAGATTTGATGCCATTAACAAGACTGTTATTTTGAAAGGAAGTTTATCAAATTCTGCAGGACAATTTAATATGGGTAATAATGGAAACCTTGTGTTAAACGGATTAGGAACACAAAACATAAATAATAATGATACACTCACAAATGTTGTTGTAAATAAAGCAGGTAGTACAGTGGTGCTTATTTCCGATATGAAAATTGGCCCTACGGGTACATTAAGCTTACTTGCCTCCAGAATTCAGACAACAGCAAGCCATGAAGTATATGTAATGAATGATGCATCATCAGCAGTCAATGCAGGTTCGAGTGGTTCTTATATTGAAGGCTATCTCAGACGCAATGTGCCGGCAGTAAGTGCTCCAAGAGTTTATGATTTCCCTGTTGGAAATACAACAAAAGGATATCAACGTCTGAGCCTGGATTTATATAATGGAATAAATCCTGCAGTAGGAAGTATTCAAGCTTCATTCTCCAACTATTCAACAACCATTTGGGGATTAGGATTGGATGCACCTTGCTTAATGAATTACAATGATACCATGTTAGACAATGGCTATTGGACATTAACACCAGCTAATGCAACAAATGCTGAAGCTAACATAACGCTTTACAATCGCTCCTATACAAATGCCAAAACCAATTATGGTGTTGGTATCAATCCAAATGGTACTGGTTGGATAATTCCACCTGTTATAAGTGGTGGATGTGTAACACCACCGGTTACGGCAGTCTTGAGAAATGGTGTAGGATTGAGTTTTGCAAGCGGACAAAGTATATTAGTGGGAACAGCACAAGGCGTAGTATCTCCATTACCAGTAGAATTACTTTCATTCGAAGCAACTGCGGGCAAACAAAGTATTTTCCTGACATGGTCAACAGCCAGTGAAAAAAATAATGCAGGCTTCTATTTAGAGAGAAGCACTGATGGCACCGACTTCGACAATGTCACCTGGGTTGATGGTCATGGAACTACTAATCAGGTAAGCAACTACAGCTTTGAAGACAGGAATGTTAAAGAAGGTGTTCTTTACTATTACCGATTGAAGCAAATAGATTATGACGGTAAGTTTGAACATAGTTTTGTAAAAACTGCAATGATAGGTGACTTAAAAAATGTTATATTGAATGCAGCACCAAATCCATATCGTGGTAGTACAAAGATTAATTACACTATTCCAACTGATGGCACTGTTGTAATTCTAATTACTGATATGACAGGTAGAATACTGAAAAATATTGATGCGGGCTTACAATCAAAAGGTAGCTACAGCATTCCGTTCAGTGCTATTGCAGATGGACATCCGTCAGGAGTCTATAATGTAACACTATTCTTTAATGACAAACCGTACAGACTAAAATTATCGGAATATAGATAAAGCTCTTAACGCATTTTGCGTAGCAAGACAGGATTCAGTTTGTTTATATTAAAAACAAACCGGATCCTGTCTGTTAGTTTTATATCGTTCAAGTCATAGTAATCTCTTACTTCCTTAGAAACAATCAGTGGCCAATAAATCTCAAATGCATCATGAACGACACTTAACATAATTCCGGCATCATAACGAATTACAGTTGCACCAGTACTTACTTTGTTTGCATTATAAAATGTATTTCCGTCAGCAAACAACCTCAAGCCGGGTACTGGTGTTTTAACCGAAACATTTAATGCCGCAAGCCAATGATCTGTCCGCACAGGATAATATGCAGCCATTGCACCATCAGACTTTTGCATTTGATGTGCCCAGAATCCATCGTATTCATTCCTGCCAAACCACAACCATGAATAAGAATAATCATCAGTGCCTCGCCATGCACTTGAACGGAAGTTAGCTTCACCACCATTACCAGTATTATCCAAAAAAGTTCCTGCAAAAAACCGGAATGACAAATCCTTTTTTCTTCTTGTTAGTGTGATTTCCTTATTCCAAGTTCCATATAACTTAACATAGTGGATTCCCCTTTCGAGAATAAAAGAATATGAACCCGGGTCAGTCTTATTATAATTATAACTTGCAAACTCAAGTTGTGTAATATTGATTGAATTCGTTGCAGCCAAATTACTTTGCATACTGAAAGTTTGGTGTACATACTGATGGGTAACGTTTACATACTTTTCTGAATATGGTTTATACTGCGACTTACGGACTCTAAAACTCAATGAGGCAGGAATAGAAAAATATCCTTTAAAAACTTTTTTGTTTTCTGATAATCCTTCATCAAACAGCGAAGGTGAAACCTGTGCAACTATTCTATCAAACCAACCTTTGTAAATATTAAACTGATAGCTTGCGGTTGCAATGCCTGCAACAGATTTTGATTTGAATGCATACATAGGTGCAATTCCAAATTCAAATTTTTTATTCAACAATGAATAATTATGCAGAATAACGCCTGTCATCCATCCGTTATAATTATTATATGCAACAGCAGGCAGATAAAACAACTGTATCCTTTCAGGATTTTCAAGCATAGTCAGAAAACGAAGTTGTAACGGCTTCCATTTTCTAAAAATACCTTTTGTCTTTATTGAATTATTAAAAGGACTTAAATCTAAACTTTCATCATTAGTATCCAACACAATTTTATCAGCTCCGACAACAGTGCTTGACAACTTGAATTTACCGGCAAAAACCTCTGTCCATTGTGAAGCAATTAACTTCTCTTTATTGTAGAATGATACATTAACAGGCATGGCAAGATTTCCTTTATTCTTTAACAACACATCAGTCCCTCCTGCATCAGCATGCACTTTACAGATTTTAGCATCTCCCTTTGCATTGCTGTTTATCATTCCATTAAAAAACCAATCTAACGATTTTCCCGAAGTAGTTTCAAATACATTTTTAATTGCTGCTTCATCAGGGTGTTTGAACTTCCATATATTAAAATAAGTATGCATGCAGGAATCATATTTCTCAGTTCCTAAATATTCTCTGAGCTGCGAAAAACACAATGGTATCTTGGAATAAATATCTGTACCATAATTTAAATTAGAGAAATACTCACTTGTAAGTCCGCTGCTTTGGTCATCATTAGTTCTGGCTGTGAGTAAATAACTAATTTTATTAAATCCCGAAAACGACATTTTATCTGCACCAAAAATTTTTGCAATTTTAAATGGCACACCAATCAACTGATATGCTACAGAATTTTCTTTTGCATAATATTGTGTCATATACAATTGCTCATAAAACGAATTTATACCCTCATCCATCCAAGGCAACTCTCTTTCATTGTTTGCAAGCAAACCGTAAAACCAATTATGCCCCACTTCATGCGCAATACTTTGATTTAAGACAATACTATTACCTGTATTCCCAATGACTGTTATTGTAGGGTATTCCATTCCTCCTCCCGCTGCAATAGTTCCGTCAACAGCAGTACAAACATCATAAGGATATTCGCCAACATACTTTGAGTAAAACAAAACTGCTTCTGAAACATAATCAGCAGCACGATGCCAGATATAAGAATTAGCAGGTGTAAAATATGCGCGGCAGTCCACTTTACGCCCAGAAGCAAGTTCTATACTTTTAGATACAATACGAAATCGTTTGTCGGCAAACCAGGCAAAGTCATGTACACTGTCAACCACAAAACGAATTGTCTTGAATTCTCGCTCTGACTCAGGAAAAGTATTTCGTTTATCCAAATCTATTTCATTGACTTCAGTTTTTATTTTATTATTAATAAACTCAACTTCTGAAGGAGTTTTTAAATAACCTGAAGCAGCTACAACATAATTTGCCGGAACAGAAATATCCACCTGAAAAGAACCGAATTCCGAGTAAAACTCTCCTATTGATAAATAAGGCATAGCGTGCCAACCATCTCTGTCATAAACTGCGGGCTTAGGATACCATTGAGAAATCATATAAGACTGTCCAACATGGCCTAGCCTTGAAAACTTGGCATCAGGAATTTTTACTCTGAATGGCGTTGTAATTATTACAGTGCCGTTAGGCAATAATGGTTTATTTAAAACGATTTTACAGATGTCAATATTAATGGAATCATAAACGACAGTAACGCCTTTGTCATCAACTTTAAATTCCATGCTATCAATAAAACCTCTTTGCTCATCACTTGCAAAATAGAGATTCATATTTCCCTGACTAACTAATTGCTTACACAATGCAGTGTTTCTGTCTTTGTATGCATTAGGCCATAAGTGAAAAAACAGCTCACGCAAAGTATCCTGTGAATTATTCCGATAAATCATCTCTTCGAATCCGGTAAGAAAATTTGATTTATCATCCAACGTAACAGAGATTTTATAATCTACATGTTGCTGGAAATAGGGTCTTTCACCAATTGCAATCTTTACAATACAAACAAAACCAAAAACAAGTAAAATTATTCTTCTCATTACTCAATTAATTTTATACATACATTCAAGAACTTCATTACGCCTTATCAACAACACCACACCGGCAACAGCAATTAATGTTGCAATTACTGATGCTAAAGTAAATTTTTCTTTATAGAAATAGCGGGCAATTAATGCTGCCACAACAGGCACCAATGAAAAAATTGTTTGTGCAACCGTAGCTTCAAGCAGTGTAATTGTGTAAAGCGACATACAAACGCCAAAAACAGGTCCGAAAAAAGTTCCTACAGCTGCATATTTAAGTCCTGCACTATTTGATTTTAGTGGTCGCAAAACATCAGACCACTTTCTGAAAATTGTTGTTATTAAGACTAATGTTGTCAGCGAAACAACCATTCTTACAAATGTAGCATTAATAGGATGAATAAACTTTCCTTCCTGCTCCAAGACAACAAAACCTTTCTTGGCGAGCACCAACCCTACCCCTTGGCAAAACGCTGCAAGTACGCCAAACAAAACACCTTTAACATCACTGCCGTACCGCCCTTTTTCTGCTGAAAAACTTTCACTCTTTGAAACTGATATAAATACTACCCCTGCCATAGTGAGAAATATTCCGATAACACCAATAAAATTAATGCGCTCATCAACAAAAAAATAAGATGTTACTAAAGCTGCTGCAGGAGAAAGTGTAGAAAAGATACTTCCTATCCTGGCCCCCATTATTGCATAAAGACCAAAATAAAAATAATCGCCTAATGCTAATCCAACAACACCAGATAGTCCAAACCAAATCCAAGCCTGAACATATTGTGCATTGAAAAGATTGATAAACTCTGAATGATTTATCAAAAATGCTGTTACGAAAAGTAAAATTACAGCAAGAAATAATCTGAAATGGTTTAGAGAATTGATGCCCAACCTACGGCTGGCTTCTGTAAATGGAAAAATACCAATAGACCATGAAAGTGTTGTGACAAGTGCAAATAACAACCCCATACAACTATCTGCTGCCAAAAAGCGCTGAACCTATTCGAATCATATTACTTCCTTCATCAAGTGCAATTTTATAATCGGATGTCATGCCCATACTTAATACCGGAGATTCACTTCTGTCAAATGCACCGGAAATTGATTTATACAATCCATACAATTGTTTAAACTCAGAACGTACCTGCGAAGTATCATCTGTGTTGGTTGCCATTCCCATCAATCCATTAAAACTAATATTGTTGTATTGTTG
The DNA here is from genome assembly GCA_002455375.1 of Bacteroidetes bacterium UBA6661. Classification (GTDB taxonomy): domain Bacteria; phylum Bacteroidota; class Bacteroidia; order AKYH767-A; family OLB10; genus OLB10. The sequence goes on along the minus strand of DKKR01000003.1, from coordinate 45,988 downwards.
AAATACACCTTCATCAATCAACATTTGCACTTCAGGAACAGAAAACCCAAACTTTGTTTCTTCTTTTGCAATATGCACCTGCAAAAGGATTTTAATTACTCTGTTATTTGCTGCAGCATGTTTATCTAAATCATGTAAAAGTTTTTTGCTGTCAACAGTTTGAACTGTGTGGATAAATGGTGCAATCTGCTTCACTTTGTTGCGTTGTAGATTCCCGATAAAATGCCATTGGATATTTTTCGATAATACTGGCACCTTCTCCACCAACTCCTGAACATAATTTTCGCCAAATAGTTTTTGTCCATTTTGAATGGCAGTCTCAATATCTGAAACCGGTTTTGTTTTGGTAACTGCAATAAGGCTGGCTTTATAGGGCAACAACTCTTCACATAGTTTCTTGTATTTTTCTGTATTAAACATCTGAGTCATATAATCAACGGTAAAATTCGTAATTTATCTGAGACTCATTTACAGTTTAGAAAAATCTTTCTACAAAAAATAAGCAAGCCACACCCATTGGCATAGCTTGCTTTCAGAAAGTAGAACCGGCATTCCGGATAAACTACAATGCAGGTGCTTACTTATTTAAAATTCCATACATTTGATACATTAAATTTATCGAAATGAGAAAATTCTTATGTCTTATTTTGTTAACATCGTTAACCACCTTTCAAACATTTTCACAAGACAATTTTATAAAAGACAGTCTTGACAGTTACATTAATCGTGAAATGCAAAAATGGCAAATTCCCGGTGTTGCTATTGCCATAGTAAAAGATGGGAAAGTACTAGCTATGAAAGGTTATGGCGTGAGGGAAATAGGGAAACCGGACAAGGTAGATGAGTTTACCTTATTTCAGATTGCCAGCAATACAAAGGCTTTCACAGGAACTGCATTAGCACTCTTAGCTAATCAAAAACGGATTTCATTGGATGATAAAGTAACTAAATATCTCCCCTGGTTTCAACTTAAAGACCCATGTGCAACTAATATGGTTACGATTAAAGATATCCTCTGCCATCGAATTGGTTTTTATACCTTTCAAAGTGATTTCCTGAATTGGGATTGCAACATGACAACAGATGCATTAATAAAAAACATGAGAAATGTTCAGCCCGTCAATGAGTTTCGAGACAAGTATGGATATTGTAATATGGGATACGTAACAGCAGGTGAGGTTATCAAAGCAGTTACTGATACCTCATGGCAAGATTTTTTTGACTATCATTTTTTTAAACCTTTACAGATGAATCGGAGCAGTGTTTATCATCAAAAAATTGTAACTGATGGGAATGCAGCAAAACCATACACACTTGTTGACAACAAATTAGTATTATTAGATTACGCAAACATTGATAACATTGGTGCATGCGCATCAATTAACTCATGTGTTAACGATATCTCACACTGGATAATGATGCAATTAAATAAAGGAAAATATGAAAACAAAGAAGTAATTCCATCTGTAGTGATTAACACTACTCAAAATTCTTATATGATTGTTAGAGAATCAGGCTCTGCACGTATGCCTTCCAATCACTTTCAAAATTACGGACTTGGTTGGAAGTCAGAAGATATGTATGGTTATAAAATTGTATCTCATGATGGCGGAGCTAACGGCTTTGTAACCAACACCACTTTATTACCTGAACTGAATGCCGGTTTTGTTATTCTGACCAATACAGATGCTAATTGGTTTTATGGAGCATTGCGCCAACAACTGATAAATTATTTTGCAAAACAAGCCTACACGAATGTTAGCGAAAACTATTTTGGCATTTATTCAAAAAACAATATTACTGAGTCGGAAGAAATTCAGAACTTGAAAAAGCAAGCAAATGCAGAAGTGCATCTTAGTGTTGCAGATGCTGCATTGGTTGGAAAATACTTCAATGAGGTATATGGAGAAATAGAAATCAAAATAGAAAAATCAGGACTAATGATGTATTTTTCGCATCACCCAAAATTGCGTGGCGCGCTAAAACCACTCTCTGAAAAATCATTACTGTGCACTTTTAACGATCCTACGTATGGCATCCACCCTTTTCCTATTGAAGTTGTTAATGGGAAGGTAAACAACATCACTGTTAAAGTAAATGATTTTATTGACTATCAGTATTACAAGTTTACCAAACAAAATAATTAAAGCACATACAAGATAAGTTTGCCATTCCCTGTGCGAGAAATCAAATAGGTTTTTCCCTGAAATGTTTTAACAGCAAAACTTACTGCGGGAATTACCTGTGGCAATATTTTCAAATCACCTCTGCAAATTGCAATGTTTTCAGCATCTTTAAGGATACATAAAATTTCATTGCCTGTATCAAAAAGCTGCATGGCGTTAAATACAATCTTACTTAAATCTGCGTTCTGAATAGCTTTGAAGGTGTAATCCAAAATCTTCAACTCCTTACCTTTAATAGTGTACCACATTCTTGCTGTTCCTGTACCACATGTTGCTGCCATATCAAAAGCACTATCACCTGACGCAATTTTATATGTGCCATCTGTATTCCAAACAACAATGTTTCCTTTATTATTCAGCATAAAGAGTGATGGCACAGAGTCATTAACCCATTGTATTGAATTTACTTTATACTCTGCTGATGGCATAGATAAAATCAGCTTGCCATCTGTTGAATATAGCCTTAGCTTATCGCCATCCATTATGTAAACAAACCTACCTGATGCATCAATTGATGCATTAAATAAGTTACCGTTAAGTTGAACTGTATTCCAATTTTGTGAAGGCCTGCTGCCGGGATCAAATACATACATTAAATTATTCTCACCTGCTACAAACAGAACATTGGCATTAGGTGAAGCCACAACACCATTGCGCGATTGAACAGGCAGCTTAAACGGATATCGTGCAGGCAAAACACCATTTTGATTAAACATATATATGCTGTCATCTGTACTACAAACAAGTTGCAATAATCCCAACTGGTCATTAACGGTCTGAGAAATATCTCCGTTAATAAATCCATTGATAGTTGTTTTCCAACTTACATTTCCGCTTTCATCTAAGCAAATTAAACTTTTTGTTGAATCCTGAAACAGGATTGATATTCCATTGTCGCTATTAAAAATAAATGGACCACATTGAATTGCAGAATCAGCGAAGAAAGACCATTTGGGTTCAGATACTTTTTGTTCTTGCTTTTGCTGTATAACAACTCTAAAATTACATTCTGCCTTTCCGGAAACACCTGGTTGTATGTAATAATAAAAACTACTAAGCTTATACATCAGGTCTGTTGCCGCCAATGCTTTAAGTGTGCTACTATTTGCAACAGATTGAAAATATGAATTGAGATTAGTCGGTCTTAAGAATAATGCATAAGACATGCCTTCTGACAAAACTGCCTTATTCTGCTGATATACTTCACTCTTATTAAACATTTCTTTATCTTCAACATCATCAATAAACCCGCGCAACTGACTTGGTTTATTGGCAAATATTATAAACCCGTTATGCGTTGTAAAATAATTTTTTCTGATAACAGTAAAAGCATTTCCAAACATTGCCGGCAGAAGACCATCACAATTCAAAAAGCGTATTTCATGATTACGAAATTTTTCTACAGCATTGACTTCCTTATTTTTTGAAAGTTTTTTACTTAAAGACAATAATTGAGTCAATGACTTCTTTTGATCCTTCAATTGTAATAAAGCAATTGAATTATTTTCAAGCAATGAAGTTGGATTACCCTTAACAGCAACAGCACCTATANNATTTCTTCATTATCTGCATTTCTTCTTTGATTCTTATCACTCCAAATTTGCGCATCTTTAAAGGAGATTATCTGTAAGGCAGAAACATCATCAGGAAGCACTGACCACAACAAATCTGCTGAAGAACGCGCATTTCCAAAATCAGTAATTTGTTGTGTTGAATCCGAAATAAGAACTGTGCCACTTGCATTAATAGAATTACCATCAAATGTCAGGTTATGAAAAGACCATTCTGCCCATTTTTCAAGATTAGCTAATTCATTAAACTGATCTGAACTTATTACAACACTGAAAAGTTTTTTTAATGCTGGATAATTAAGGCCGAGTATCGTTCCTGTTGAAACAGACACTTCCTTGTAAAGCTTTTGTGCTGAAACATTACCACCAAAGGGTTTGCCTGTTGCCTGTTGTCTTATAGCATCTTCAACCAAGCCTGCGTTAAAGCTTCCAATAAAAATACCATTAGCAAAAGCAAACGTAAATGATGACTTAAAATTACTGAATTGTATTTCGTAAATGCTGACACCGGCAAATGTTCTTGATTTATTTTTACTCATCTGACCTGTTAGCGCTTTTTGCAAAGCATCAATATTTAACTCTTTGCGTGAAGGAACAAGATAAAGTAGTTCGGCATTGCGTGCTCCTGTTGCTAAAACTGCAATTGTTGTCTGTGGCGATTCAAGCAAATCGGCTACATCAAACATACTGGTTGTGTTACTAAGCAATGTATGCATCTCCTTTTTAAAACGATACATCACAGTAAGTGAGTCTTTTTCATTCCACACTCCAACTTTTTCTAAAGAAGTATATAAATCACCAATACTACCTCTTATTACTATAGCAGCATCATTAGGCAATGCATCTTCTGTAGCAGAAAATTTTTCACGATAGGCAGAAAAATAATAATAGCCCACAGCCATCAACCCAATAATGACAATAGAAATTATGGAAGAAACTACAACCCTGTTCACATATAAAACTTGTGAGTCAAAACTATAGCATCACCGCTCGTGGAAACCTTAGAAAAGTTTAATGTTATTTACAAGATAATGTTAATTGACAACAAGCTTAGCTTACAATCGCCCGGATTTAATTTCTTCAACAATGCCGGGATCAAGAAGTGTTGTAGTGTCGCCAAGATTATTTAATTCTCCTTCTGCAATTTTGCGTAAAATTCTTCGCATTATCTTTCCGCTGCGTGTTTTAGGAAGTCCAGAAACAAACTGAATCTTATCCGGCTTGGCAATAGCACCAATAATTCGTGACACTGTCTGAATTACATCCTTTCTGGTGTGCTCCTCGTCAACATGCATTCCATTAAAAATAACAAAGGCATAAATACCTTGCCCTTTAATATCATGCGGGAAACCTACTACAGCACTTTCAACAACTCCCTGATGCATATTAATTGCATTCTCTACTTCGGCAGTGCCGATACGGTGACCACTTACATTAAGTACATCATCAACACGCCCTGTTATTCTATAGTTACCGTCTTTGTCGCGCAGGCAACCATCACCGGTAAAGTACATGTTTTTATAAGTCGAAAAATAAGTCTGACGGCAACGCTCATGATCGCCATAGGTGGTACGAATCATTCCCGGCCATGCCTGCTTAATACATAAATTACCACTGACACCATTGTCTGCAAGTTCATTACCGGTTTCATCAACCAGACAAGGAAGCACTCCGGGCATTGGCAATGTGGCATAAGTAGGTTTATGAGGTGTTACACCTGCAAGATTCGAAATCATTATACCACCGGTTTCTGTCTGCCACCACGTATCAACAATTGGGCATTTACTTTTACCCACATTCTCATAGTACCAATACCATGCTTCTTCATTGATTGGCTCACCAACAGTACCAAGCACTTTTAATGAACTCAAATCTTTTCCTTCGAGATAAGATGTTCCATAAGCCATTAGACTTCTAATTGCTGTAGGTGCAGTATATAAAATATCTACTTTATGTTTTTGAGTAATATCCCAAAACCGGCCTGCATCAGGAAAAGTTGGAATCCCTTCAAACATCATGGTTGTTGCTCCTGCACTTAGAGGGCCATAGAGAAGATAACTATGTCCTGTAATCCAACCAATGTCAGCCGTACAGAAATATATTTGTCCGGGTGTGTATTGAAACACATTGACAAAAGTGTAGTTTGTCCACACCATATAGCCGGCTACTGAGTGCACTACTCCTTTAGGCTTTCCTGTTGAACCGGAAGTGTAAAGAATAAACAATACGTCTTCAGCATCCATCACTTCGGCAATACAGTCAGGGTTACCTTGAGTTTCAACAATTTTAATTTCATCTTCCCACCATACATCTCTGCCCTTAATCATGCTGACAGGAGTATGTGTGCGTGTACACACAATTACCCGTTGTACAAACGGACAACTTTCAAGTGCATCGTCAATAATTGCTTTCAATGGAATATCTTTTGCTCCGCGAAAGGCTCCATCACAGGTAACAATAAAACGCGCATCAGCATCCTGCAAGCGGTCTGCAATAGAACGCGCAGAAAAACCTCCAAAAATCACAGAATGAATTGCACCAATTCGTGCGCAAGCTAAGACAGCTATTGCCAGTTCAGGAATCATGCCCATGTAGATACAAACGCGATCACCTTTTTTTACGCCATTATTTTTTAGAACGTTAGCAAACTGCTTTACTTTAAACAGCAGCTCTTTGTAAGTTAAAACACGATAATGTTCGTTAGGGTCGTTGGGCTCCCAGATAATGGCAGGTTGTGATGCTAATTTTTCAATATGTCTGTCCAGACAGTTTTCAGTAATGTTGAGTTTTGCTCCCGCAAACCATTTCACTTCTGCTTTTTCAAAATCAGCACTTAATACTTTATCCCATGTTTTCTTCCAGGAAAAATACTGTGCAATGTCAGCCCAGAATTTTTCAGGGTTTTCAACGCTGTTGCGATAGTCATTGGTATATTGCTCTTCTGATGTTATCTGATATGGATACATTTTATTAAAACTTTAAAAAATCACTGCCACGAATATAATATAAATTGAAGTTTTATGTCTTTTTCCAGTTTTGAATTACTAAAAAATAAAATTTCATTCAGTAGATTAGTTCAATAATTGTAAGTACGCTATATTATATTTATCATCTTTTCCTGTCGTGACAAAAACCTGCCTATAGGAGTAATGTATGGAATATTGTATGTATCAAAGATTGATAAAACTTCATTAAGTCCATCGGGAGTGACAGCCACGAGTAAACCACCATTGGTTTGCGGATCGCATGAAATAAAAAGTTGCTCTGAGTTAAGTTCATTACACTGTGAGGCAATAGAGGAATAAACTTTTGTTGTCATATCAGGGTAAATGAATTTTGAAATGTATTCTCTTACACCATCCATCACTGGCAATTTGTCAAAATATATTTCAACAGATAAGTTGCCGGGTGTACACATCTCTTTAAGATGTCCTGCAAGTCCAAAACCTGTAACGTCTGTCATAGCATTTACGCACTTCAACCTGCCTAATTCTTTTCCTATGGCATTTACTGTTGTCATATTTTTCATCGCTTGCTCAAGATGACCTTCGCTAATGACACCTCGCTTTAAAGCAGCTGTTATGACACCTGCACCTATGGGTTTTGTGAGCAGTAAAAAATCACCTTCTCTTGCAGTTGAATTTCGTTTAACATTTTCTGTTGGGATGATGCCGGTAACGGCCAATCCAAACATAGGCTCAAGGCTATCTACACTGTGTCCGCCTGCAAGAGGGATACCAGCATCATGACAAACTTTTTCTGCACCGGCTTTTATTTCTTTAGCAACAGACAAGGGTATTTTATTTATTGGAAATCCAAGAATGGCAACTGCCATAACAGGAGTTCCACCCATGGCATAGACATCGCTAATAGCATTGGCTGCTGCAATAGATCCAAAAAGAACAGGGTCATCAACAATAGGCATAAAAAAATCAACAGTGCTGATAACAGATGTACCATTACCTAAATCAAAAACGGCAGCATCGTCCGATTCTGCATTGCCAACTAATAATTGTTTAAAGACAACTGACTCCTTATCATGAATGATCTCTGATAATTTTTCAGGTGCTATTTTACATCCACAACCACCCTGCCGGCTAAACTGTGTGAGTTTCACTATTTCACTCATAAAACAACCTGTTTTGAAAGTTTAATCATTTCTTTTGCAATCGTTGATTTATCCATACCTTCAGCATCTACTTTAACAATTTCATTTTCTTGACGCTTATTATGACTATGTTGATAGGTTTTATCATAATATTCCATAACAATGCTACACCACAATTTTAAATCTTTTTGCTCAAGTGCCTCTAATGCCATTTTCAGCCTTAGCCCGCCCAATCTTTTTTTAATTTTCATTGTACTGTCAGACAATAAATCAACATCAAATTTACCATAACTTTCAAGCGTACGTTCTATCCTAACATCTAAGCTCACATCCATTTCAAAACATTTTGCCTCTCGCATTTGATCAAAAAAATTAACCGGCAAAGCACATTTTCCAATTTTAATACTTTCATTTTCAATCCATGTAAACTGACTGAATGGTGCCTGATGCCATTGTAATGCCAGTTGGTTTTCAAAATGTTCTGATGAAGGTTGAGCAGACATTCCTAATGCGCCAAATGCCGATCCTTTATGATGGGCTAATTTTTCAAGATCTATTATAAATTGACCTTCGCTTTGCAGATGATATAACATTTCTGTTTTACCTGCACCTGTTTTGCCACCAACAACAATCATTGGTTTTTTAATTAAAAACTGCGAAAGAACCCATTGACGGAATGCTTTATAACCCCCTTTAAGAATAGTAACTTTAAACCCTGCAGTGGATAATACCCATGCCATAACCGAGCTACGTAGTCCACCACGCCAGCAATATAAAGCAACATTTTTATCAGAAACTAATGTGTTTGCCTGACGAACAAATTCGGCAAACTGCGGTCCAATCAACTCGAAGCCTTTTAAGACAGCAGCATCTTTACCTTCTTGTTTATAAATGGTACCAATTATTGCCCGTTGCTCGTTGGTCATTAATGGAAATGAAACCGCTCCCGGGAAATGTGCATGTTCATACTCCGCAGGACTGCGTGTGTCAAGCAGCGCTACATGCGATGCATGATTATTTAAAAACTGGTCAATAGGAATTACTGAGATCAAGAGCGTAATGAAACTAAGGAATGGAAAACTTAACCTTTTTGGTAAAAATAAACTTTCTGACCTTTAATTCTCCTCTGAGGCTGATTTTTTTATTGTCTTTCTTAAATAGTTGTGTTATGCCTAAAATACCTAATTGAGGTAATGCTGTCAGTTTAGGCTGAACAGAAAAAGGCAGGTCAACATGCTGATTGGCAGCTAACCTTGTTTTTCTATCAACGCCTATTCCTGCTATAGAACTGTCTGCAAGAAACAATTCTGCTTTCATTGATTTTAAAGTTACACCAAATGCATTAGGATTACGTAAGCCTACATCAAACTGTATTCGTGTATCTTTAGTTATATCGCTTAATCTTAACTTACTTATGCCGGTAACCTGAGGCATCTTGAGGTTAAGACAGCCACTAGAAGTCAGTACTACAACTGCCAAAATAAAAGTTATCGCTCTCATAAAAAAATTTTAAAATAAACGCCAAAACATAAAAATAATGTAAAAAATATGGAGTTATTCATAAAGATGATTAAAATGAATTTGCAAATTAAACAATTTATTTATTTTTGACCGCGAGAACAACAATCATTATCTGTCTGAACCAACAGCATGAACGAATCTAAACGCTTAGTTAAAGGAGAGAAAAAACTATTCGGTGTTTGCAGTGGCATTGCCAATTATTTTGAAGCCGACCCCACATTAATTCGTTTGCTTTTTATTATTGCAGTTTTTGGATTTGGAACAGGTGTGTTGTTATACATCATACTTGCGATAATTATGCCCGAAAAGTAATTTTATGACTTCTGAAAAAGCAATACAACCAATCTCAATATTCATGAATTAAAAAAATTAAAGCGGCAAATTGTCAAGTTTTCATTATACTTGCCGTCCCATTTGACAAATAATTAATTATAGATAATCAATTTTAAAATTTAAAACTTAAATTAAAAACGAACATGAGTTCATCTAACAATTCAGGCGGTGGTTTCAAATCCATCTTTGCAGCAATAGTAATTCCGGCAGCAATCTTGGTTGCCATCCTAATTTATGCTTATATATTAGGTAATCCGGCAAACTTTATGGAAAATGACCCCAATAATCATCCAAACAATTATCTGGGAATTATTCATAAAGGAGGTGTAATTGTGCCAATTCTGATTAGCTTATTATTGATTGTAATCACCATTTCTATTGAGCGGATGTTGACTATTGGCGCTTCAAAAGGAAAATCATCAGTTGACTCTTTCGTAGGTAAAATCAGAAGTTTACTAAGCAAAGGCGATTTGAATACAGCCATTTCAGAATGCGACAAACAAAAAGGTTCTATTGCCAATGTAGTAAAAGCAGGTATTGAATCTTATCGCAAAATGCAGGGCGAAACAGCTTTAGATAAAGAACGCAAAACAGCAGCTATCCAAAAAGAGTTGGATGAAGCTACAACACTTGAACTGCCAATGCTTTCAAAAAATCTGGTTATCATCTCTACAGTAGCATCTGTTGCTACACTGATGGGACTGTTAGGAACGGTTATCGGTATGATCAGGGCGTTTGCTGCACTTGCGCAAGCCGGTGCACCTGATGCCATAGCACTTGCAACCGGTATTTCTGAAGCTTTGATTAATACAGCACTTGGAGTAGGAACATCTGCTTTAGCAATTATCATGTACAACTATTTCACCAATAAGATTGATTCGTTGACTTATGGAATAGATGAGGCAAGCTACAGCATTGTTCAATCGTTTACTGCAAACACTAAATAAATTAGCGTAATTAATTATCAGCATTAGATAATGCCAAAAATTAAAATACCCAAAAAGAGTCCATCGTTAGACATGACACCCATGGTGGATCTGGCGTTTTTGCTGGTTACATTCTTTATGTTAACTACCAAATTCCGTCCGGACGAACCGGTCATTGTTGACACACCGGCATCTGTTTCAACAAAAATTTTACCTGAAAATACTTTACAGGTAACAATTGATTCAGCTGGTCGCGTGTTTTTTAATATCGAAGGACAAAATGTGCGCAGAAACCTGATGACAAGAATCAGTGAGAAATACAAGTTCCAACTTACAGAAGCTGATTTGAAAAAATTCTCTCTGATGACAACATTTGGAATGCCTGCCGATAAAATCAAAACCTATCTTGAAGCACCTGATTCGGAACGCAAGAAGATGGATAAGGCTACCGGTGGTATTCCAATTGATACGCTCAACAATCAACTTGCCGACTGGATAGTTTTTGGCTGGACAGCAGCTATTACTGACGAAGGTTATGAAGCCCGTAAACAAGCAGGCAATGAACTGCGTTTTGCCATAAAAGGTGACGGCAGAGTTGATTATACTTACATAAAACGTGTGATTGAGATTTTCCAACAAAACAAAATCAACCGTTTTAACTTGATAACAAATTTACAAGCAACACCAGTACAAGAATAAGAAGAAATGGCTGAAGTAAATACCGACCAGGGTGGTGGTAAAGAGAAAGGCGGGAAACATAGTAAGGTCCGCGCCAAGAAAGCCTCCACTCACATTGACATGACACCGATGGTGGATCTGGCGTTTCTGCTACTCACCTTTTTTATGCTTACTACCACTTTCAGCAAACCAAAAACGGTTGAAATTAATATGCCGTTAAAAGATGGTGAACCAACAAAAGTGAATAATGCTATTACCGTACTACTGAGTGATAAAGACAAAGTGTTTTGGTATTTCGGAGAATTTAAACCGGACGAAACACAACTTAACCAAACTGATTTTTCAGACAATGGAATTCGTAAAATACTGTTAGATAAAAACTCAGCTGCACATGCAGAAGTTAAGCGTCTTGAAGATGAATTGGCAAAACGACAAATTGCTGACTCAACATTTAAACGCCTTGCAGTAGAAGCCAAATCACAAAAAAGTGCTTTAATGGTTTTGATTAAGACTGATGATAAAGCAAAATACAGAAATGTGATTGACATATTAGACGAACTGAGCATTGCCAGTGTTGGTAAATATGCAGTAGTAGATATGATGAAGGATGAATATGATTTAATTCAAAAAATGAACTAATCATGGCAACAAGTTTTTTTAATAATTGGGACGATCCGACATTTGCCAAACGTAATGAGCTGGTATTTGACGGAAGAAATAAAAGTTATGGCGCATATTTAATACGCCAACTATATAGCAAGCGCATAAACATAGCATTTGTTATTGCTGCTGCAGGACTCATTATATTTATCAGTTTGCCATTAATTCTGGAACTGATGGGTGATAAAGCCACAGAAAATGTAGCACAACAGGAAGTTGAAGTTACATTATCTGAACCACCACCGGTTGATCCTGCCGAGCCACCACCTCCTCCTCCACCTCCTCCACCTCCGGTTGTTCAAACAATAAAGTTTACACCTCCGGTAGTTGTTGATAAACCTGTTGAGGAAGAGCAGCCACCACCACAAGAAAAACTGTCTGAAACGAATGTTGGTGTGGTAACACAGGAAGGTGATCCCAATGCAACAGAATTACCACCGGAACCGGTTGTAGCCGATCCTAACGAAGGTAAAATTTTCACCATCGTAGAAGAAATGCCTCAGTTTCCTGGCGGTGGCGAAGCCGCACTGATAAAATACCTGCAAAACAATATTAAGTATCCTGCCATGGCACGTGAAAACGGTATTGAAGGTATAGTGTATGTTACTTTCGTAGTAGATAAAGATGGCAAGGTAAAGGATGCAAAAATTCTTCGCGGTAAAGGCGCAGGCTTGGACGATGAAGCGTTACGTGTAGTTCGCTCAATGCCTGATTGGAAACCCGGTAAACAAAATGGCCGAAGTGTTGCAGTTCAATATAACTTGCCGGTAAACTTTAAATTGCAATAACTCTTTGTCGGTGTGATCCGCAAAGTTGGTATATACTTTAATTTACTCATGATTGCCGGTTATGCAGTCATGGGTTTTTTTTTGATATTTGCAGATAATCTTGATTTGCTTGATCAGCCACAACAAAAATGGTTAGGCGCAATTTTAGTTGTTTATGCAATTTATCGGGGTTACAGAAGTTTCCGTTCATCCAAAAAAGAACAAGAACCACTTGATGAAAGTTAAAAATTTTCTACTCTTAGTCCTATCAACTGCTATTGCATTACATTTAGCTTCCTGTGGTGGCGATGCTTTTAAACCAGACTTGAGCGACACACCAACTTCCGGAAACNNGACTCTTAGTCCTTTCAACAGCTATTGCATTACATTTAGCTGCCTGTGGTGGTGATGCTTTTAAACCCGACTTGAGTGACACACCAACTTCCGGAAACCTAAAAATAATTTCTGATGAAAGTTTCGAGCCTCTCATGAAAAGTCAGGCTGAAACATTTATGTCACTCTATAAAAATGCTAAAATCGAAATTAGCTATAAGACAGAAGCAGATGCAATTAATTATCTGATGAACGATTCGGTGAAGGTTATTATTTCAGGGAAAGACCTTACTCCGGAACAGCATCAGTATTTTAAAGATCATAAAGTGCTGGCACGCTCAACTAAAATTGCAATTGATGCCCTTGCATTAATTATCAATAAAGACAACATTGATTCGCTGCTAACCTTATCGCAATTTGAATCTTTGATTACAGGAAAAACAAATAACTGGAGTGCAATAGATAATAAAAATAATTTGGGTGAAGTTGCTATTGTATTTGACAAGAATGGTTCAAGTAATGTACGTTTTCTGAAAGAAAAACTCTTACAGAGTGGAGAATTTCCTGCCAATTGTTATGCCCTCAACTCAAACAAAGAGGTGGTGGATTACGTTATTAATAAAAAGAATGCTATTGGTATAATTGGCGTTAGTTGGATAAGCGACAGCAATGATTCCACTGCAATGACTTTTCTGAATCAGATTAAAGTTGTAGCACTTAAAAATGATACTGCAACAGAATATACAAATTATTATCAACCATATCAGGCATATATAGCATTGAAACAGTATCCATTAACCAGAGATGTATTTTTGATTAACCGCCAGTCAAGAAACGGACTTGGCACCGGCTTTGCATCATTTGTTGCAGGCGATCAGGGACAGCGGCTTGTAAGATTAAAAGGACTGCTGCCAGCTACGATGCCGGTTAGAATTGTAAGAACAGGAAATTAATTAGAACTAAATTATAAATACCAATTTTAATAGAATGAAAAAAACAGTTTTTTTTCTGAGCCTGATGTTCGCACAGGTTGTACATGCACAAACACTTAAAGAGGCTATTGCGATGACAGATAATGAGCAATATGAAATAGCCGGTGACATGTTTAAATCATTATTGCAGAAAGAGCCTGCCAATGGTACCAATTGGTTTTATTATGGCGAAAATTATTTTAAAAGTGACAATTTAGATTCTGCTGCTATTGCCTACTCAAAAGGTTTACAAGCAGAACCTGGCAATCCAATAAATTTAGTTGGAACCGGAAAAATAAAATTAGAGAAAGGTCTTAACAGTGAAGCACGTGCCGATTTTGATAAAGCATTAACAATGTCAGGCTCTAAAACATCGTTGGTACAAAGTGAAGTCGCTGAAAGTTTTATCAGAACAAAAAATAAAGACCTTAGCTATGCTATTAAACTACTTAACAACGCCATTGCCGTTGATTCAAAAAATGCAGAGTTATATATTCTTTTAGGTGATGCCTATTCCGAACAAAACAATGGAACATTAGCTGCAGAAAATTACAACCGTGCATTGGACTTGGACAAAAAAGCAGTAAAAGCTATTGTTCAGAAAGGCGTGTTATATAAACGCTCTACAAACTATGAAGGTGCTGCAGCAGAATTTCAATCAGCCATAAAACTGAATCCTGATTTTGCACCCTCATATCGCGAACTTGCTGAAACATATTTTAAAATGCGTAAGTTGGAAGATGCTAAACAATCTTACAGAAAATATTTAGAGTTGAGTAAGAATAACAGTATGGCAAGAATGCGTTATGCATCATTTCTATTTATGAGTGGCGATTATGCAGATGCTCAATCGGAAATGAATCAACTGTCTTCAATTGATTCATCAAACATTGGCATGCTGCGTCTTTCTTCTTATATAGCATTTGAGATGAATGATATTCCAAAAGCAAAAATGCTGATGGAAAAAATCATGAACACTACAATAGAAAATCAACGCACAGCAATGGACTATGAATACAATGGAAAGATATTGCTTAAAGAAGGTAATGACTCTTTAGCTGCTGAAAACTTTGAAAAATCATATCAGATTGATACTACCAAGACAGAAATCCTTCAGGATATGGGCAGTATGTATATGAAATTGAAAAAATATCCACAAGCTGTCAATGCTTATGAGAGAAGGGTAAACAACGGCAAAGGGCTGACATCAACAGACTATTTTAACCTTGCAAGAGCATATTATTTCAATAAAGATTATACCCATGCCGACACGCTTTTTGCGAAAGTCATTGAGCTATTGCCTACATGGCCTAATGGAATATTATGGCGTGCCCAAACCAATGCACAACTCGACCCCGACTCCAAAGGTGGAATGGCCAAGCCTTATTACGAGAAATATATTGAAGTAGCATTAGCAGACTCTGCCAATGCCGACAAATACAAAAACGGTTTGGTGGAATCTTATAAATATCTTGGCAGCTATTATTATCTGATAGATAAAAAAATTGACGAGAGTAAATCTTACTGGAAAAAAGTTCTTGAATTGGTTCCTGATGATAAACAAGCACAGCAGGTAATGGCAGGATTGAATCAAAAGAAATAAACATTTTACCTTTAATATTTAGTAACCTTTCGAACAGTAAATACATGTTTACTGTTCGATGTTATTTCAACCTATTGGATTAGTCTATACACAGGATAAATCATATAAGATTTCTCAAAGTAAGGCGACTGTCTGTACAATACATTTAACTGCATGTAGTGATTGTTCTGTAAAGTAGAATCCGATTTAACAGCATCTTTCAAGCTATCCAACAATACTGGATTTTCCTGAATCAACTTTTCGGCAATGTCTTCAAAAACATAATCGCTAAACCACTCTTTTTGTTGCAAGATACCATCAAAAAATCCCCAGGCAAAAAATGCATCTGTGCCCTGCGGTTCTAAGGTTTCAATAATATAACGATTAGCAGGTTGATTAACTTCAATCATTTTGTCACCTTTATAAAACTGCACTTTACGAATCTGCTTTTCCACTGCGACATTTGAATGAAGATAATGTCCTTCATAAGGTTTTGAAGTAGTTTTATATTGACCAATTTTATAACACTCAACTTCTATGATAGTATCTGCTGTTATAGTTTGTATTTTTACACCATTCAACTTCAACCTTTCAATCACACGACTCCAACACTGCGGAATAATGTAGGCAACAGGCCGTTTAATTATTACTTGCGGTTTGAAATTATTTTGATAAGGAATAAACTTAGAATAAGGATTACTTCTGTCGTAAGTAAGCCTTTGAAGTCCTGTGATTTTACTTTTACTGTAAACAGCGGTATAGCCGTCAAAACGGATACTGTCTTTTGAAGTTGTATCAAGCTGCCATTGGACAGGAAATTCATGTATGGTTTTTAAATAACTATTTGCCTCAGCACGTTTCTGTAAAATTTCTACTGCATTACGGGCTGCATATTGCCGAAGTGATTCCATAAATGTAATAGTTGCCTTTACTCTGACAGGATATGGCTTTAGCATGTGTGTTTCAGAAATAAATCCAATCGTATTAAATAATGCAGTATAACCACTGGCATAACGTGGTGTCTCTAAAAAACCTTCTAAGCCTGAATCGGGGGTATCTTTAATTGTATTAACATAAGGAATCATTTTCTCAGAATTACTTTCCATGTTGCGATAAAGTTCCGGAAGCATTTTTTCTGAGAGATATTTTCCTAAAGGCGGAGTTAATTTATCTTTCTGTGTAGCTATTAATGTAATGTTATAAGGATAATCGGCACCATTACTTACATGCGTATCTAAAAACAAATCAGGGTTCCACTTCTGAAAAATACGGATAAACGATTCTGTATTTTTTGTATCGCACTTCACAAAATCACGATTTAAGTCCAAATTCTGATAATTACCTCTGAATCCATACTCTAAAGGACCTTCCTGATTGACACGACTACAACAACCTCTGTTCAGTGCACCATCAATGTTATAAATTGGAATTATACATATAACAACATTCTTATACGCTACAGAATTAATCTTACTCAACACATTTTTAGCAAAAATCATTGATGCATCAATACCATCAGGCTCACCGGGATGAATACCATTATTAATTAACCATATCAACCTTCTTTTTTGATGTAGTGACACAGGATTAAAGTTGCCATCAGCAGAAATTACAAACAAATGCAATGGTTTACCGACATCGGTAGTTCCTTCAGTAAAAAGTTTGGCCTGAGGAAACTGCATATCTAATTTCTTATAATATTCAATTACTTCATGCCACTGTGGTGTACGGTTGTGCAAATAATATTCTGTAGTTTTTTGTGATAAACAAACATTACCTAAAAACATGAACAACAATAAAAACCGAATCATAAACATCAACGATATATTTCCGTTACCGGTTGTTCATTGCAGCAATAATAACCGCGATACATTCCCTCAGAATTAAAAATTAATTGTGGTACTCCGGTTTGGTCTATTGCAATTATACCTCCTTCTCCTCCGGATTTCACTAACTTATCAAGTACCACTTTCTCACAAGCTTCTTTTAGCGAAAGCCCATTATATTCCATCAGGCAATGAATATCGTATGCCACAACTGAACGAATAAAATACTCTCCATGACCGGTACAACTTACTGCACAGGTGCTGTTATTAGCATAAGTACCGGCACCAATAACCGGAGTATCACCGATGCGTGAATATCGCTTGTTAGTCATACCGCCTGTAGAAGTGGCTGCAGCAAGATTGCCTTCAATATCTTTTGCAACAGCACCTACTGTCCCGAATTTCTTTTCATTGCTGTGATCAAGTTTTGTTGTATCTGACCCTTTCACTTCCTGCCATTGCTGATATCGGAAGTCATCAAAAAAATATTGGTCATCGCAAAATGTAAGCTGTTGTACTCTTGCCAGTTCTTCAGCACCACTGCCATGTAAAAAAACAAAGTCAGTATGTTCCATCACGGCATTGGCGAGTAGAACCGGATTTTTCACATTTCGAACTCCTGCCACTGCACCGGCAAGTCCATTTTTACCATTCATTACGGATGCATCCATTTCATGCTTGCCATCATAGGTAAAAACACTACCTCTGCCGGCATTAAACAAAGGAGTGTTCTCCAATTCAATTACCGCATGAGTAACTGCCTCCAAAGCACTGCCCTTTGCTTCAAGCACCTTGTATCCTGCTGTTAATGCAGCTTGCAATGCTTGCTTGTATGCAGTCTCTTTTTGTGGCGTCATGGTCGAGGGGCTGATAGTGCCTGCACCACCATGAATTGCTATTGTAAATTTTTTCATTTGCTGAAAATATTATTTCCAAAGGTTCATCAATTCCAGTTTTACCTGTTTTCCAAAAAATATTTTAGTACTATGTTCGAACGATTGTGTAAAATCTGAAACATAAAATCTATTGGGATCTTTTCGTTCAGAATTTATTAAAGATTCTGCTTCGAGTATTTTTTTCAACTTTGAAGCAACTACTTCAGCAGAGTCAAAAAGCTTAACCTTTGACTTAAAAAAATAATCTATCTCCTTTTTAATGAGCGGGTAATGTGTGCATGCAAGTACCAATCCGTCAATAGATTTAAATGACTCGTGCGAGAGATACTCTTCCAATACAGCAGAAGAAATATTATCATTATAAAATCCTTCTTCAATCATTGAAGCGAGCAATGGCGTAGCTAAAGGATGAAAAAGCAGCTGCGGTTTACGTCTTGAAAATTTTTCCTGATAAATACCTGATGCAATCGTTGTTTTGGTTGCAATGATTCCTACACTTTTTATATCATCATCAGCAATAACTGCCTCAATCATCGGGTCAATGACGTTGATAACCGGAACACTTCCTTTATAGCGATCGCGCAATAAGGAATATGCTGCAGCCGATGCTGTGTTACAGGCTATGACTATAGCTTTACACTTTTGTTCGTCCAACAAAAACTCCGTAATTCTTTCTGCATAGCTGCCAATTAACTCAACCGATTTATCACCATATGGAACATGGGCAGTATCTCCAAAATATATCAGCTGCTCATGAGGCAGCAACCTGCTGATGGCAGCAGCGACTGTGAGTCCACCTATTCCGGAGTCAAAAACTCCAATGGGTTGTTGTGTTTTAATCATGCCGCTAATTCATACTTTTCTTTAATCTGCTCAAGAATTTCAAGCAACTCATCAAGGCTATTGGAGGTAACTAACTTAACGCGAAACTCACGAAAGTGATCCATTCCTTTAAAATAGTTGGTATAGTGCCTTCTCATCTCAAGAATCCCTACAATAGGGCCTTTCCA
>DKKR01000003.1:0-26596 GCA_002455375.1 Bacteroidetes bacterium UBA6661 | reverse complement strand
GAGTCAACATCACCATTTCCAAAAACAGGGATTGTCAGTCGTGGATTGTTCTTCAACTCTCCAACCAGACTCCAATCGGCACTGCCTTTATACATTTGTGATCGTGTTCGTGCATGAACAGTTAGCGCTTTAATCCCTATATCCTGAAGACGTTCTGCAACTTCAAGAATATTTTTTGTTTTATCATCCCATCCCAATCTTGTTTTTACTGTAACAGGAAGTTTTACTGCATCAACAATTGCCTTTGTCATGCTCACCATTTTTGGAATATCCTGCAGCAATGCAGCACCTGCACCTTTGCATGCAACTTGTTTTACCGGACAACCGTAATTGATATCAATTAAATCGGGATGTGCCTGCTCTGCTATGATTGCAGCCTGTTTCATTGACTCCACATCGGAGCCAAAAATCTGAATACCGATTGGCCTTTCATATTCAAATATATCCAGCTTGTGCGTGCTCTTTGCTGCATGACGGATAAGTCCTTCGGAACTGATAAACTCTGTGTACATTAAATCAGCACCATGTTGTTTGCATACAAAGCGAAAAGGCGGATCGCTCACATCCTCCATAGGAGCAAGTAACAATGGAAACTCACCTAATTTAACGGAACCAATTTTCACCATAGTATGATCTGCAACAATTGTAAGGATGCTTACTTTCGTGCAAAATTAATAAAGATGATAAAAGGTAAATGGCAACATAGTGATCCTTTATTGAAAATGTTACTTTTTTGCGGCATTGTGATGACATGTTTTGGCCTGATTTCAGTTCTAAACATACCTTTGGTCAAGATCTTTTTCGGAAAAAGTTTATCAGAAGTGATGACAGGCTTCAGCAGTGGTGATACAACTTACATCAATGCCATGAAGTTTATTCAGATATTTTCGCAACTGGGACTGATGCTCGTTCCAGCCTGGCTATGTGGCTGGCTTTTTTCAGATAATATTAGTCTGTTTTTTCAATTCAAAAAAATTAATTTCTTGCAAATTGCTGTTATCGTTGTTGTTACAATATGTCTATCACCATTAATTAATTTACTACTTGACTGGAATAGTCATCTTCAATTACCGGCTTCATTAGCGGCAATGGAAAAAATGATGCGCAACATGGAAACAGAAGCAGAAAAACTGACTGAATCTTTTTTAGTAACGCATACAAATTTTGATTTAATCATAAACCTTTCGATGATTGCATTGCTGCCTGCTGTTGGCGAAGAATTATTATTTCGTGGCGTACTTCAAAACCTCATCCAACAAGCAACAAAAAACCAACATTGGGCTGTAATAATAACAGGATTTATTTTCAGCGCTATTCACATGCAGTTTTTTGGGTTCTTACCCAGGTTTATGTTGGGTGTATTTTTAGGCTATCTATTGGTTTGGACAGGCTCTATCTGGGCACCCATACTGGCTCACTTTATTAACAATGGTTCAGCAGTGCTACTCAGTTATTATGAACAAAAAAATGCAATTAATATTAACGAGGAAAAAATAGGAATCAGAGAGGGTGAATTTTGGATGGTAATTGCCTCTGTTATCATAACAGTATCAGCGTGTTACATACTTTATCGAAGTAAGCAAAAATCCACCTGAAACATTGTAGTAAATACTCTATATTGTCACTTATTACATGAGTGCTGTTGAAGTACCCACAGGTCTAAGTTATTAACAATTTTTTATTAGCTTTACGCTTCATTTAAAAGGTATTTCCAAATTGCCAAGAATTATCGCTTTTTGCGTATTGTATTTTGTTGCAAACGTTACGCTGGCACAGGATATTTTTATGTCCAACGGTGTAATGAGCGGTTGCAGCGGAACTTTTTTTGACAGCGGTGGTGATTCGACAAATTACAGCAACAATGAAAACTATGTTTATACCATTTGCAGTGATCAGCCCGGCAAATGTGTGCAGCTAAGTTTTCAGTCATTCGCAATTGAAAAAGATTTTGATTTTCTTTTTATCTATAATGGACCCTCTACTTCATCTCCGCTTTTAGGAACTTTTACAGGAACCAACTCCCCCGGAACGATAACAGCAACATCAGGTTGTTTAACAATTCGGTTTTCTTCAGATTACACCGTTAACAGAGGTGGATGGAAAGCATATATCAACTGTATAAATTGTCCGGTAAATGGTTGCCCTACATGCAACGGTGGTGCTCCTCCTGTAAACGATGCATGTTCAGGTGCACAGAATCTTGGCTTATTACCACTACCTGCTGCATGCCCCAATGGCATTGGCGCAGTTAGTCTGACAAATACATCAAACCTTTGTGCAACTGCAGAAATTCCATACCAGTCACTTCAAGGTTGTAAGCCTATCGGAAGTATGTCTAATCCTGCCACCGATGTATGGTACAAATTCAGCCTTACAGCTCCTGTACTTGATATTACAATCAATGGTTTAATAACACCACAGGTTGGACTTTATTCCGGAACAGGATGCGGAAATTTAGTTCCACGTGGTTGTGCTATTGGCGGTGGCGGATATTTGCATACAACTTTTGGTGGTCTTGCAGCAGGAACCTATTATCTTCAGGTCAGTGGTGGCAGCATCAATGATCAGTGTAATTTTTCATTATCACTTCAAAACAATTTTGACTGTAGTGGTTGTGTGATGCAAAGTGGATTGACGGTGTCTCCTCCTCCTTCAAATGGATTTTATCTTTCAGGGCAACAAGTAACATTTTGTTTGAATGTTACAGATTTCAATCCTACTTCTGCAAACTGGCTGCATGGCATTGTACCTAAATTTGGTCCGGGATGGGACACCACAACAATAATTGCATTGCCACCGGCATCGTGCTCCAACAATGGATTCTGGTCATGGTATTCAAATCCAATTATTTCATCAGCCAACAACAAGCCATATGGTCCGGGATTTTTTTATGAAACTTCTGCAGGAAACAGCAGCAACACTCAGGATAATAATCCGGGAAACAATTTCGGTGATAACCTTGGACAAAATTGTAATCTCAATTTTTGCTGGAAGATAAATACATTACCACAATCATTGTGCAACTTTGGCACCAACCTGAATGTATTTATTGAAACCTACACCGATGGGGAAAGTGGCTCTTGGACATCTGCTGCCTGTGCTAATGATCCGGTTCACGATTTATATGCAACCCTTGCTTGCTGCATTCCACCGGTGGTGGCAATTACGCAGCCTGTTTGTTTTGGCACACAAGGCTCTGCAATTGGAACTGCACAAGGTTCGGGGCCATGGACCTATATTTGGAAAAATTCTTCCGGTGTAATCATTCAGCAAAATGGTCCTGTAAATGGAATTGACTTAATCAGCAACCTGAATCCTGGAACTTATCAACTCATAACAGAAGATGTTAATGGTTGTCAAAGTACAGTAAGCTTTGCAGTGACACAACCACAACCACTTACTGCCACCTTAACTGTTTCAGCAACAAAATGCGGATTAGTTAACGGCTCGATAAATGTAACTGCATCAGGAGGGACAGCACCATATAACTATAGTATTAATAATGGTGTTTCTTTTCAAGGAAGTCCGCAATTTTCTAATTTAAGTTCAGGAAATTATAATATTACAATTAAAGATGCACATAACTGTACTGTATCTGTTCCAGCTACTATAAATGCAAGTACCGTGCCTGTAATAAACAGCTTTACCTGGCAAAACATCACATGTTACAATGGCGCTGACGGAGAAATTACAGTACTGGCATCAAATGGTATCAGCCCTTATGTTTATGAAATAAAAAAGAGTGGTCTAACACTTTCACAAAGTTCAAACATCATTCAAAATGTTCCTGCAGGAAATTATCAGTTAACTGTAACAGATGTAAACGGATGTAAATCAGACACCACAGTTATTTTAACACAACCACCACAGATTAATATGGTAAGTGTGATTACTCCTTCAGGATGTAACCTCAATGATGGGACAATTGAATTAACGATTACGAGTAGTTCTTCTGGAACATTACTTTATAGCATTGACAATGGAACAAACTATCAGACAGGAAACTTATTCAGCAACCTTAGCCCAGGAGTTTATTATGTATTAGTGGAAGATAATAATGGTTGCATGATTAAAGACACTGCCATTGTAAATACCATAAATGCACCTAATATTGATAGTTTAAAAACTCAATCCTTAACTTGTTATCGTTCACAAAATGGAGCAATAAATATTTTTGGTTCAGGTGGTGTTGGCACTTTATCATATAGCATCAATAATGGATCAACTTTTTATGCAACTAACTCTTTCAATTCCCTAACCGCGAAAACATATACAGTTGTAATTAAAGACAACAACAATTGCAGAATATATCAATTAGCATCGGTAAAAGAACCTCCGCCTATAATCATCAGAGGCGATATAGTTGCGACTAGCTGCGGTTTTAATAATGGCTCGGCCAACCTGCATCCTGATAATGGTGTTTTACCTTTAGAATATTCAACTGATGGTGGTCTGACATGGTCAACAACTAACTATTATGGGCAACTACCTCCCGGAACTATCACTTTTACAGTACGTGATGCAAACGGATGTACATCAACAAGACCTTATCAGATTGCAGCTTCAACCTCACCTTCTTTTGATAATGTTTCTGTTCAATCATTAAAATGTTTCAACACCAATACAGGAAGTATAACACTAAACGCTATTGATGGTATTCCTCCTATCACTTATAGCATAGACAGTGGAGCAACTTTTCAGGCAACAAATCAATTTCAAAATCTGATTTCAGGAAATTATTACTTAACATTAAAAGACAGTAAAGGATGTAGAGCTGACACAATGTTACAATTATCACAGCCTTTTCCTTTGTCATTTACTTCTGCAGTAACCAATACTATATGCAGTTATCCAAATGGTTCAATTGTAATCACAGGCAATGGAGGAACAACACCTTATACTTATAGCGTTGATGGAGGCGCTACCTTTACTGCTAATAACAATAATACCAATCTTATACCGGGAAGTTATAAAATTGTAGTACGTGATACAAACAACTGCGAAGAGGCCAGCACCGTTAGCATAATTGACGAACCGGGACCAAGAATAACCGGGCATAGTTTTACACCACAAATTTGTGATAATGCAGCAAATGCTACAGTTACAATTAATGCGATAAGTGGAACAGGCACTTTATTTTATAGTGCTGACAGCGGATTAACTTACAGCATTGCAAACAACATAAACAATCTCAATGGCGGAAGTTGCACTTTGATTGTTCGTGATGCTAACCTTTGTACTGATACTCTTGCCTTACATATTCCCATTTTACATTCGCCTCAGATTGACAATAATACTATTACCAATCCAATATGCTTTGGAAGTAATGATGGAGCAATTCAGATAACTGCATCAGGTGGAAATGGAAATCTATCCTATAGTATAGATAACGGATCTACCTTTTTTGCTAATTCAACTTTTAATCAATTAATTGCAGGAACATATTATTTGACAGTTGAAGACTCTAACTATTGCCAGGTAAAAGATACTGTCATACTTACACAACCACCATTACTGACAGTACAAACCCTAGTAAATAATGAAACTTGCAGTAACCAAAATGGTATGGTTTCAATTCTTGCAGGCGGTGGCACACCTGCCTATTATTTTGAACTAAGTAATAACACAACTGCAACTGACACTTTTTTTACTCAGTTAGGTGCAGGCAACTATTCAATCATCACAACTGATTTTAATGGCTGCACTACACAAACTGCCTTTCAGATAAATAATCTTGATAAGCCAACAATCAATCAAGCCATTACTTCCAATCTTAGTTGCTATCAGTCAAACGATGGTGTAATTCAACTTGCAGCAGCCGGTAATGGAACGTTACAATATAGTCTTGATGGAATAATTTTCCAAAACTCAAACATATTTAATCAATTATCAGCAGGAGGCTATACAATTACTATTCGTGATACTAATGGATGCACCTCCGACACCACCATATTATTGACCGAACCCAATGCAATTATTGCCAACATACAAACTACCTCATCAAATTGTACACTAAGCAATGGCTCTTTAACTGTTAATGCTTCCGGTGGCACAGGTAGTTTAACTTATTCACTGAATGGTGGCGCGTTTAGCTCACAAACAATATTCAACAATTTGTCATCCGGAAATCAAAATATAATTATTCAGGATGCTAACAATTGTCAAACTGCATTTGTAGCTTCAATTAATACTATTAATGGTGCTGTGATTAATAATATCGCTTCTGTTGATATAAAATGCCACGGTCAGCAAACAGGTGAAATTACAATTGCTGCTTCAGGAGGAACCGGTCCATTATCGTATAGTATTGACAATGGACAATCATCTGTTTCGAGTAATCACTTTACGATGCTTGCAGCAGGAAACTACAACATCGTTCTTACTGATAGTGTTGGCTGTATTACTTCGTCTAATATTACATTAAATGAACCTGATTCAATAATAATTCAACAAGCAGTTACAGCAGCTACTTGCAATCAGAACAATGGTTCTTTTCAAATTGTTGTGAATGGAGGCACAGGAACTCTTCAACTTTCATTAGATAGTATCAACTTTAGTCCCGGCACCATTTTTAATAATCTTACGGCAGGAATTTATCATCTACATGTTACTGATGCCAACCAATGTTATGCAACTAAATTAATTTCTGTTCCTAATCAGGCGGCACCCGTACTTACCAATCTTAGTAAAAGTGATATTACATGTTTTGGTGACAGCACCGGTTTTATTTCTTTATCGGCTAGTGGTGGTACAGGATTATTGAATTATAGTATTAACAATGGTGTAACCTATCAGGCATTGCCGAACTTTACCAACCTTCCTGCCGGTTCTTATCATATAAAAATTTCGGATCAGAATTTTTGTACGGCTGATACCATAATACAACTGACATCGCCTGATGAAATTACAGCAACATTAAACATCACCAATGCTAACTGCCAACAAAGCAATGGCAGTATAACAGTTAATGCACAAGGTGGAAACGGAACTTTATTATTCAGTCTAAACGGTGGTCCGTTCAGTCAACAGACATATTTTGGCTCGCTACCTGCAGGAACACAACAATTGCAAGTGAAGGATGCCTTGATGTGCAACAATAATTTTTCTGCACAAATAAATACCATTAACGGCCCTACATTAGATACAGTGATAACACAAAATTTAAATTGTTTTGGAATAAACAGCGGCACAATTTCTATCCTGGCATCTGGTGGCTCCGGTGTATTGAGTTACAGCATAAACAATCAACCTTTTATAAATACGGCCAACTATAATCAGCTAGCTGCAGGCACCTATCATGTATCGGTAAAAGACAGTGCAGGATGTTTAGTGTCAGGACTTGTACAATTAACAACACCATCAGCAATTCAGGTCACACCAACAGTTTCTAATCCTGCTTGTGGACAAAACAATGGTTCTATTAATTTACAATTAACAGGTGGTACCGGTATGTTACTTACTTCTTTAAACGGATCTTCTTATAACAACATTACAAATTATTCCAATCTTTATGCCGGAAGTTATAGCATTAAAATTAAAGATGCTAATAATTGTGAAGTACAGCGGGCAGTTTCTCTAAGTAATATTCTTGCTCCTAAACTTATTGGTTCTGTTTTAAAGCAAGTTAAATGTTTTGGCACCAATGATGGTGAAATAAAAATTCTGGCAAGTGGTGGAACAGGTTCTTTAACTTACAGTATTGACAATGGAATAACCACACAAATATCAAACACGTTTAGCAACTTAACTGCTGGAACATATTCTGCATCGGTAATAGATCAGAACAATTGCAGAAGCGACACCATTATAACTTTATTACAACCTGACTCATTACAACTGTTATTAAATATTACTCCTGAAACATGTTCAGCCGGTAATGGAAGTATTGCAGTTTCGTCAACAGGAGGCACTTCACCTTATTTATTTTCATCTGATAGTGGACGAACATTTTTTAATGTATCAGGATTTACACAGTTAGCAAATAGCAACTATTACATCGTAGTGAAAGATTCCAAAAACTGCCGTACTTTAGATCAGGTTAATATTGTTAATCTAACAGGTCCTCAAATTATTTCCCTGACAACGACTAATGTTTCTTGCTATGGTTTGCAAGATGGTGAAGTTCAAATTACAACAACAGGCGGTAATGGTGTTTTAAGTTTCTCAACAAATAACTTTATTACACAACAGGCAGATACTTTCTTTAATGCTTTACTTCCGGGTATCTATACTGTTTATGTACGTGACACTAACAATTGTAAAAGCAGTCATTCCTTTTCTATAAGTCAGCCTACATCAGTACAAAGCAATATTACTTCAGTACAACCTACCTGTTTCGGATACAATAATGGCTCACTCAATGTGGTAGCAAATGGCGGAACACCTCCATATAATATTTTGTGGTCGTCAGGAAGTACAGGCTTCGGTCTTTCAGGCATTGCATCAGGTCAGTATTCGTTTACAATAACCGATGCACATAATTGCAACAAATCTGACAGCATTTATTTATCAAGTCCTACAGCTTTAGCAGCAAATCACACTACTCAAAACGGAACATGTTCAGGAAGCACAAATGGTTCTGCAATGGTGGCTGTAACAGGTGGCACTCCACCCTATCAATACAACTGGTCACCAATTGCAGGAAATACTAACTACGCCAATGCGCTACCCGCAGGTTTATATACAGTGGATATTACTGATAAAAAAGGCTGCACACTGACTGAACAAATTCAAATTTCTACACCTGCGCCTATCGCAAATCTATTTACAAAGAGTGATGTTTCATGTTATGGCGGAAGTAACGGAATGATAACAACAACTGCTTTAGGAGGAAATGCACCTTACAGCTATTTGTGGAGTTATCAGCAGCAAACAAATGACACTATCCAAAATCTACCTGTAGGCAGCTATACAGTGACCATTACAGATGCCAATGGTTGTGATAATTCTTTTACAGAACAAATTACTTCACCACAACAGATTAAACCCAATTCAACTATCAACAATGTTTCATGTAATGGATTTAACGATGCATCAGTTATACTAACTGTTCAGGGCGGTGTTGCTCCGTATAGTTATCAATGGAATAATGGAACTACACAATCATTAAACACAAATCTTACAGCAGGAATTTATGTTATTACAGTTACTGATGCAAACAACTGCAGCAGAGTTAAAGCATTTACCATTACAGAGCCACAACCCATTTTACTTTCATTAAATCCTGTGGATACCATCTGTATAGGTCAGCAGGCATCTCTCAATGCAATAGCAACAGGTGGAACAGGAACTTATAACTGGCTTTGGAATAATCAAACCGCTGCATCAACAATTTTAGTCACGCCATCAGTAACGACAAACTATTTTGTGTCTGTAACAGACAGCAACAATTGCCCATCAAAAACTGATAGTATTTTAGTAAATGTTTTTCCTCCGTTAGGAATTGCTGCAACTGGCAATGACACAATTTGCGCAGGACAGTCTGCTGTTCTGTCATCTATTGCTAATGGCGGTAATGGCGGCCCATATTTTTATCTTTGGTCAAACGGTAGTGATAGTTCCATTGTAAATGTATCGCCATCGGTTACCACAACATATACTGTCAGTATTACGGACAACTGTACTCAAATTCCGGCAACAGCAATGATACCGGTTGTGGTAAATGAAACACCATTGCTTGATATTTCACCGCTGACTGAAAAAGGATGTATGCCCTTAGAAGTACAATTCCTCAACAACTCCACCTATCCTCTGGGAACAATATTTACATGGAATTTTGGTGATGGGCAAACAAATGACTCCATTACACCAACACACCTATACAACACTGACGGCATTTACACAGTAAGCATTCAGGCAATAACTCCTGATAATTGTGTAAGCAACATGATTATGCCAAATCTAATTGAAGTTTATCCGTTGCCGGTTGCCTCATTCAACATTAGCCCTGAAAGTATTTCAATTTTACATCCTGAAATAAACATTTCTGATAGTAGTTTGCTTGGCTCCATCTGGTTTTATGATTTTGGTGATGGGCAAACTTCTACGTTGCAAAATCCTGCATATAGCTATCAGGATACCGGCAGGTTTAGAGTTATTCAAATTGTTGAAAGTGAATTTGGTTGTCGTGACACTGCAAAAAAGGAAGCAATTGTCGAAGGTGCATTTACCGTTTATATCCCCAATGCATTTACACCAAACAATGATGGTAGCAATGATTATTTCTTTGCAAACGGCTACGGCATTACCGAACTGACAATGCAGATATTTAATCGCTGGGGAAATAAAGTTTTTGAAACACCATCTGTTGCCGCCAAATGGAATGGCATTGACACTTCAGGTAGAATTTGTCCGCAAGGTGTTTATGTTTACACTGCCAAAATCAAAGATCAGTTTGGCATATATCACACCTACAATGGTCAGGTTACGTTAATCAGATAGACGCTTGCCCTAAAAGCAATACAGGGTTTTCAAGGAATCCTTTTACAGTCTGCAAGAACTTAGCTCCTGTAACGCCATCAACAACACGATGATCGCAGCTAAGCGTAACACGCATCACATTTCCTGCAACAACATTACCATCTTTCACAACAGGAACAGCTTTAATTGCACCGACTGCAAGTATGCAGGCATCAGGTGGATTGATGATTGCTGTGAACTCTTCAATATCAAACATACCCAGATTAGAAATTGTAAAAGTATTTCCTTCCCAGTCAGCAGGCTGTAGTTTCTTATCCTTTGCCTTCTGAGCATATCCCTTCACTTCAGCATTAATTTGTGATAATGTTTTTGAATCTGCAAAACGTACAACAGGTACAAGCAAACCTTCATCAACTGCTACTGCAACACCAATATGGATGTGATGATTTGTTCTGATAGTCTCACCTAACCAGGATGAGTTTACTTTAGGGTGCTGTTGTAATGCTGCAGCACATGCTTTAATCACAAAATCATTGAATGAAACTTTACTTCCTGTAGCAGCATTGATAGCTTCGCGGGCATCCATACATCTTGACATTTCAATATCTAATGTAAGATAAAAATGTGGTGCAGTAAATTTACTTTCACTTAACCTTCGTGCAATTGTTTTGCGCATTTGAGAAACAGGTGTTTCTTCAAACGACTCCTGTGTGTGTATTGCCGAAGTATAACTTCCTGCAACAACGTTGCCTTGTTTAAACCTTTCCACGTCACGTTTTACAATCCTGCCATTATCTCCACTACCTTTTATCATAGATAAATCAAGTCCCTTCTGTCCTGCAAGTGAGCGTGCTAATGGTGATGCTTTTACTCTGCTGTCAGATGCTGACACTACTACATTTTGCGCAACAGGTATTGATTCTGCTTTTGGTGCAGCAACAGATTTTGCAGGAACTTCAGCAGTAACTTTCGTTGCAGGTTTTGCCTCAGTCTTTTCAGGTGCAGCAGCTGTTACAGGTTTTGCCTTTGATTCTGCATCAAGCAATGGTTTAAAATCTTCGCCAGGCTTACCTAATATTGCTAATATACTATCAACAGGTGCAGCCTTTCCTTCTTCAACACCAATATAAAGTAATGTACCATTCTGATAACTTTCAAACTCCATAGTGGCCTTATCGGTTTCAATCTCTGCAACCAATTCGCCTGACTTTATCTGGTCACCAATTTTTTTATGCCATTTAGCAACAACACCTTCTGTCATGGTGTCGCTCATTTTGGGCATTCTTACTATTTCTGCCATGTTTGATTTTACTTGTAATGCTTGTTAATTAATCTTCAATAATGTAAGGATAATCGGATTGCTCATACACATCTTTATACAGTTCATCAGCATCAGGAAATGGTGATTCTTCTGCAAATGTTACACTGTCTTCAACAATATCATGTACTTTTTTATCAATTGCATCAATCTCGTCTTGTGAGGCAAGTTTATTTTTCTGAATTACCTTCAGGACTTCTTCAATTGGATCTTGTGCTTTGTATTTTTCCAACTCTTCCTTGCTTCTGTACTTTGCAGGATCGCTCATAGAGTGTCCTTTATAACGATACGTATTCATCTCTAAAAGATAAGGTCCGTTCCCTTTTCTGCAATGATTTACTGCTTTTTCCATAGCTTCATGAACAGTTTCTACCGTCATACCATCAACAGGTTCACTGGGCATATTAAATGCAGTACCTAATTTATACAAGTCGGTAACATTACTTGTTCGCTCTACAGAAGTGCCCATGGCATAATTATTATTCTCGATAATAAAAACTACCGGTAGTTTCCATGTCATTGCCATATTCAATGCTTCATGAAAGGCACCTTGACGAACTGCACCATCACCCATATAACATAAAGTAACACTGTCTGTACCTTTATATTGCTCAGCAAATGCAATCCCTGCTCCTAATGGAATCTGTCCGCCTACAATACCATGCCCGCCAAAAAAACGATTAGCAGCATCAAACAAGTGCATACTTCCACCTTTGCCTTTACTGCATCCGGTAGCCTTAGCAAACAGCTCAGCCATGACTGCTCTGGCCGAAGTTCCTTTACCCAATGCATGGGCATGATCACGATATGCAGTAATCATATTGTCGGTAGGTTTGATAACTGACATTGCTCCTGCAACAACAGCTTCCTGTCCGATATACAAATGACAAAATCCCTTTATCTTTTGCATTCCATACAATTGTCCTGCGCGTTCTTCGAACCTTCGCATGAGCAACATTTGCTCATACCAAAAAAGATAGGTCTCCTTTGTAAATTTCTGTTTAGCCATATTCTTTATAATGCTACAAAAATAGTTAAATACTGTTTGCTTACTTACCTGATAACTGATCTGAATTAAACGAAAAAGGTAATAAGGCTTTTATACTGTCGAGTACAATAATCTTATTTACTGAACCATACATGATAAACTTAATATCCTGATGATAAAGGTGTTCATACTCTACCATTACCTGACGACATGCTCCGCAAGGACTTGCCATCACAGGCACCTCCATATTTCCCGGCATAGCTGTTACTGCAATTGCTTTAATTTTAACTCCGGGATACTGAACACTTGATGCAAAAACAGCCACTCTCTCTGCACACAAACCGGAAGGATATGCAGCATTTTCCTGATTTGAGCCTTTTATGATTTTTCCATTTGCTAACAACACTGCTGCTCCTACATGAAAAACAGAGTAGGGTGCATAAGCTGTCTTTGCTGCATCATGTGCTTCCAACATCAAACTTTTATATTCTGCCGGCAATTCGTTTAATGAATTATATTCCTCGTAGCTGCTTGTTAACTGAATTTTCTGCATCAAAAATATTTTCTAATCCGATGGCTAAATTAAGCAATCGCTGAAATTAATATATATCAATTTATAGGCTTGAAAGTAAGCCCAAAAAATCAGGTCTAAAAAATATCATCGTCATGGTTTTAAACTAATGTTTTATGATGTACAGATTTCCTTTCGGCAAGAAACCACATAAATGCCATCCAGATTATGGGAAATATAGCCATTCGATAACGACTGCAGCCAACAACGCCTGTGAACACTACCATATAAATCACAAACATCAATAAAAGTAAACGAAACAGAATTGCTATTTTATGTGAAAATAAAAACCTGACTAATATTACCACCATAATTATGTTAAAGATACTGGCCAAAATCAGAAACAGTAATAAAAATGGATTAAATGTTTTTAGATAGCTAAACACACCTTGCCATCCCTGCTCCTCATATTTCTGCTTCCACCCTTGCGTCTGAACATAATCAGGATGCACAAAAAAAGCCATAAGGTCGAACCGGCCATGATCAATAAAAAAGTTAGCCATACCCTTTAATTGCATCATCACAAAACGTGCTTTATTCTCTTTAATCAGATACAAACTTTCTTTATTAATATACTTACAATAGCTCTTAAAATCAGGTTGCCTTTTGGCTTCACTAAGCAATGAGTCAATCTTTTGCTGTGCATTTACATTTCCTTTATCCCCCACTGCAAGATAGGCACCATATTCAGAGATGAACTTTTCATTTACACTGCTGTAATGAAAATAACCTGTTTTGGAATAGTTAATTGTTGATATTGAAGCTACAGTCAATAATGGAATCAGTGATATCCAGACATTCTGCAACTTATAAATGCCTTTAGTATAAAACAACAAGGCTATAATTGGAACTATCAGACAGAAAGCATAAAAAACAGGCTTGGTTAAAATAGCCAACGACATAAAAATACAGAAGTACAAAAACGAATTGGGTTTTCTTACCGACTGAATAAAAAACAAAAATCCACTAATAATTAAAAACTGAAACAAGACATCAGCCATTATCATGTTGGCATAAATAAATTGTGTCGGAAATAGCAATAAGGGTAAAACCACTAACCATTGGTTGGCAATCCGTTTTCCGGTCAGCAACCAAAACATAAAGGCTGTAAGGATGAGCACTGCAATACTCATCAAATTCTGCAATGCGAGTAAAAAGAAATTATTTGATGAAACAATATGCACTAAAAAAATAAAGAAGCCATACAAAGGTGGCCTTCTGCTTTCCAAAAAGACATCGTGTGGTGCTGATGAATTTCCTGCATACCATGTACCATGTTCTCGAATATTTTCTGCCTGATTTAAATATTCGGTACTGTCAACAGAAAAAGCAATGTTGCCATTTCGTAAAGCCAGTATAAAAAATATCAGGTGAATAACAGTTAAAGCCCAAAGAAGAAACGTATTCTTCTTTAACCATAGTGAAAAATAACCGGCAAGGGCTTTCATAGGCCATTAAAGATTTGCCTTACTTCAAAAGATACATTTTTCCCCATCCCCTTCTAAAGTATTTGTCAGCAGTAGTATTCCGATGCTCAATATCATCACCATCAAGTTGAGTTATTACCCGGTAAAGATAAACACCTTTTGCCAACTGATCACCAAACTCATCTTTTCCATCCCAGGCATAGTCTGTAATGTTTCGTCCAATATGAATGTTACCCAATTGCTGTTGTGTTATTTCTTTCACTACTTTACCACTGATATTATATATCTGAATCTTAAAATATGTAGGCACTTCCGACCCTGTAAGTGTAAACACAAATTGTGTTCGTGTTGTAAATGGATTTGGATAATTGAAAACATTGGTAATGCTGCTTTTATTAATTACCTCAAAAGAAATTCGGAAATCGTTACTACCGCTAAGGTTACCGCTTTCATCTCTTGCCTGAGCACGAAGTTCGTAAATGCCGTCAACGTTGAAAACAGGATTATACTCAATCTTAAATGTATTATCAGGAAGTTGTGCGGGTGTCCAGCGCAATAAATTTTCTGACAATGATGAATTGGCTGTTGTCTCAAAATAAATCTGACTTTCTACACCATCAGGATTCTTTACATACACCTTAAACTTTGATGTATCATTCAAAGCTAAATACCTGTTTTCATCCTTGAGCTTAATGAGGATTTGCGGCTTTGCAGAAACAATGTCGCCATTAAGAATATGTTGTCCATCAAAAGTAACATCGAGGATGGGGTTGGTAACATCACGGTTAACATTAAAATCTATTCTTGCATAATTGTTGAAATGATATTGCTCCGGTTGATCATTTCTCGGATTAACCTCCATCCATAATGAGTTGAGTCCCGGATAAGCAGCAGTACTGAACCGTACAGAAGCATTCAATGTGTCACCATGTAATAAAGCATGAAAGCGTGTAGAAGTAATATTTCGTCTTACATTATCTTTATCAAAAAGATAGTAATCTACGAGCAAATCACTCATATCAGAAAGACTCACATTTTCTACCGGCATTTTCCAATGAATGGTATCTCCTTGAGAAACGTTGCTCGATTGAAATGAAGAACCCACAGGATTTATCACAGCTTCAGGAACTTCCTGATAATATATTTGCCAGCGATTGAGTTGCGGAGGTGTACGATAAACAGAATCTTCCATATATGCACGCAAATAAATTCGCGGATATATAAATGGGTTAATGTTCAAGTTAAAATCTATCTGTGAAGGTTGGATAGCACTGTACAAAACATGTTCCGAATTCAATGTATCTACACCAACAATATCGAGTGCAAGCGTATCTGTATTGATGGCCTCCACACTATTGTTAGCCCAATGCAAACTGTTCCATTGAATAGCAGGGCCGATAATCTCCGACATCATATAGCCTTTATACCAATTTCCACCGAGCATGGTAGTGAATGTAATATTTTTTGTACTGTCCGAAGCTGCAACAACTGTTTGTGCTGTTCCGGGAAATCCTTTTTTGAAAAAGAAAATAAAATGCTTGGTATCAGGAATGGTATCAACGCTATTTATCCCCTGTTGTGATAAGGCAAAGCGAAACTGTCCGGACCATGACTTACTCATAAAATGTTCAGTCACGCTATATAACACAACATAGTTTCCTGTTGGGATACGATTGATAAAATTCGCAAGGCTGTCGAGATTCCGATATATGGTATTGCCACCAACACTATAAGCAGAGTCTGTGGCAAATGCAAAAAAGCCCTGACTACCATTTACTGTTGCCTGACAAGAATCGTAATAAGGTGGTTGATTGATGTTACCAAATTTCCCTGCTAAATCAAGTGTGTTCCAGTTTTGTAAAGAAATAGAATCAAGTACCACTGCGTAAATAGCACGATAGTTACAACCACCGGTTGCAATCAGCTGATTGTTAAGTTGAACATTATCAGAAGTAATCCCCTGTCCGGGTACATCCCATGCAGAAACACGCAACTCTGCCTGTGTATTTTCATATTCCCACTTACGTTGCGGTTTATCATAAACAATATTGGTGTAACTGTCATTCTTAAACTGAAAAAAGTGTGCCTGACTCCAACCTGTTTTCTGCGGAATATAAATAAATGAACTCTCCTTCCATTTAAATGTTGTTGGATAAAGTGATGGGTCAAGACTTACACGCCAATAATAAACTCTTCCACTGTCGCATGTAAATGGTAATGGCCATTTAACGATGCCTCCGGTTTGTGTAAACGTTTTGAATCTTAAAAATGGAGAGTTAAAAGCATCGGTTGTATCTAACTCAAAACGATAAGTTTTCTGTGCTGCATAAATATTGTCTGTTGTTGCTTTTAAGATTACTGAAGGGTCAGGGACAATAGCATATTTAAATGGATACACGGGAGTGATATCAGTAGAAATTATTTGCAAAGGCACATTGAGTACTCTGTTATTAAATTCATTACACTCGGTAATAGTGCCAGCATAATCAACAAACACATCAAAATAATTCAGTCCTGTTCCTTTATTTACTTCAACATTCATTGTGAGTTGCAAGGTGTCTTTATAGGGTATGTAAGGAATCAATGTATCAATAACTACTGTGCTGTTGTCAGGAAATTTTCGCACTACATGTACTGAAACAGAATCTTTAGTGGCTTTACCAAAATTGCTGATAGCAATATTCATTTTGAAATCGGTAAGTTCTGAAGTAACTTCTGTAGGTTGAAATGTTATTGATGGCTGCGAAACTGCATAGTCGGGTTGCAATGAAGGTGCTAATCGCAATCCGGGATCACCATGCCACAACATACCTAATGCAGTAGATTTATAAACCATTCCATTATTCGCATAATAAGTTTGTATCATGGAATCCAATGCATGTTTTATTGCCATACCTATAGGTTTATCATAATCTCTGTATGCCACATTGCGATACAGTTGTACAGAATATTCTCCCAACTCCTGAATATTTCCCAGTCGGGGCTTTGCTAAAAATCCTACTGATCCTTTTTGCGGAAGCAGAACAAAATCTTCGTTCAGCAATCTTGAAGGCGAATAAATATCACCCACATTACATGATTGAGCAAACACTACAGGATAACGTCCGGTGTTGTGCCAGTTCTGTGGAATATCTGTTGCAATATCAAAAGTTGACCCTGCTGCATGGCCAAAAAATGTCATAATGCTTACACCACTATCTATTCGTGCTTGTAATTCTATTGCCTGAATATACTCTATCGGGTCAGTAGATATTTTATAATAGTTTGTAACTGTACATCCCATTGAAGTATCTCTAATGGCTGCTTCATTCTGATCCATAAAAGCTTTGATACTTTGTTGCTCAAAACCATTATTTCCTCCAATAAAATGCAACACATGTTTTAGCCAATCGTCAGGACAGTTTTGTCTTGCAGCCTCATGTGCCTGTGCCTTTTCAAGGTAGTTAGTAACATCAGTAACATTCTGTGCTGCAATTCTTCCAGTGGCAAGTCGTGGCACATAGGTGGTGTCAACAATTTTATTGCTGAACATAAAGTCTGATGGCGGGTTGCCATAAGTAGGGACCAAACATAGCTGATCGGCTGTTGGATTTACTCTAACCTCTTCAGGATATACTGCCTTACCCAACAACAACAGGTAATCAGGTTTATTATTAAATGCAGTGATAGCAAAACGACAGAAGTTTTTTATTGCCAAAGGATGTTTGTAAATTCCAAAAGCAAACTGATCATACAATTCATCAATATCAACGAGCAATGGATTATATCCTGTCTGCGTTCTGAAGTTGCGATAATTCTCTGCTTCGCTCCATAATTTTTTATGTGAGACAATTAAATAATCGTACTGTGGCTGATTGTAACTGTAGTTTATAAAACGTGCAAACTTCTGCGGATCGGGGTCGCTGTTTTCCGGTGACAAATAAAAATCAGCTACAGAAGAATAATGTGCAGATACCGGTGTAAGCAAGCAATTCTTTTCTCCACCATTAACAGGAATTAAAGCCTGAAGCAAATTTCCTGTCCTTACTGTTGTTACTTTAGAAACTGTATCACCTGAAATCACATAAATGAAACGAGTAGAATTGTCGCTGTTCAGAAAGTCCGTGAAATCTACTCTTGCTTTGCTGCCACCGTTGCTGACAGAAAAAAACTGAAAAGGCTCTAACTCACCGTTAAAAGAATTTGCATGTGGATACTGAAGTTTAAAATAGGTAACAGACATAAGGTTTGTTCCACCGGAATTTGCTAGGCCACTAAACACCACACTGTTTGATAAAGGCAAAGATGCAATAGGAATATTAAAATTATAATCATGTCGTCCGTAGCCAAAAATGGTGTTGTCAGTAAAAATAGTGTTGCCGTTGAATTCAACATTAAATGTATGAAAATGGCCATCATAGTTGGCATTAACCATTCTAACATCCGCACTTGGGATTGGCGCAGTAGCAAATGTAGAAACATTGGGTAGTGAAAAATTATCTGCAGGTGTGGCAGTGGCAAAGGTGTTACCTGAAAATCCTTCAGGGCCATTATACGAAGGGTCTATATCTCCCTGCGAATCGCCTTTCAGATATTTTGATGTATAATTTCTTTTGAAAGTTTTTGTAATATAATTCTCAGGTAGGTAAAGTGAAAAATTCACATCGGTCTCCATAATCATTCTTTTCACCGGTGTGCCGGGTAAAATAGCTGCAGTAAGAAAATAAACTGCTGTGTCGCAAAACAAGCTATAGTCGGGATTCAATTGGTCAGCCGGATTATCATACAGTTCCTGATCTGCCGAACCATTATTTGGCTTTCCATAAAACTCAATAAAATCCGATGGATCAAATGAATTATCCTGAGCACCTTCAACATAAATATACTGCTCATGACCATTATTAAAAATCTGAAACTGATTAGGGTTCATTCCAACAGGAAAACCTGCCTGTTGCAGCAAATTGTAATCAAGACGGTAAATGCCCTGTTTCCAGACTTTAATTTTGAAATATTGCTGTGCTGAATAAGGTGATGCTCCGTTAAAATTAATCCAACTGTTCGAAAATTGAGCGAAACTTAAAACAGGAAGAAGAAATAAAATAATTATTGCGTAAAGTTTTCTCATGTCTTTTTCAGTTTATTGACCGTCAATCGCAATGAAAATACATTTGAATAAAGATAATTATTGTTTCCAATATTTGTTAGTGCATAGTCAATGGCCAGATTACGCAATTTAATTCCAACACCAATATTCGGTTGAACAGTAGTTGTCTTTTTTCCGTCTATATTAGTTACCTGTTGAAAGTTGCTCACGCCTGCACGCACATAAACAAGATTATTATAGCCGCCTTCAATACCAATTCTCGGGTCTATGCTTGCAAAATTTGTTTTAACCAAGGTGTTTCTTTTACCATCGAAGGTTGTCTCCAGATCCAATGCAGGTGTGATAGTAAACTTCCTGATATTTAGCTGACGTGAAACACCAAGAATCAGTCGTGGCAGCGTTAGCTCCAATCCATTTTCAGGAATTTCATTACCTGTCTGAATAAAGACTTCTTTGGTACGATCGTTCAGCGTATAGCTCCATGCATTAAAGGTTGAAGTAACATCTTTCAACATTGCACCTGTCCGCCAGTTGCCTGCCTGATATTGAATGCCTGCATCGAGACCAAAACCCCAGGCCTTTGCGAAGTCGCCTACTTTGCGATGTATGATTTTAAAATTAGCTCCGTAATCTAATCCGTTGATTGCGCTTTTACTGGCATAAGAAACTAAAAATGCATAGTCGGCAGCAGAAAATCCTGTAACACGATTGTAATCAATATTTCCATCGTTATCTTTCAGATCAATGGTGTTGGCAATATCGTCAATACCAAAACGAAGGACAGAAAATCCAATGTGTCGCATAGTGTCAATAGGTGCTGTCAACGCTAAGTAGTCGTACTTGGCAATACCTGCAAAATATTCATTATGCATAAATGCCAACTGAATGTCGCCACGGGAACGTACCAACCCGGCAGGATTCCAATAACCTGCTGTTACATCATTGACCTGCGAAACCTGTGCCCCGCCCATGCCCAATGCCCTGCCACCAACGCCAAGGTTTAAAAACTCATTACTGTATTTTGGAGCTGTCTGTGCCAGAGATGCAAAACAAGCTATTATAAAAAACCATGACAGGGTTATTTTTCTCATAAATTAACGATTTGGATATTTATTTCCAACGACAAATGACGAAATTTATTTCTTTCTTTGTCAAGCATGACTGAATATAAAAATCCTTTTAATATTTACACCCAAATTTACAGCAATCCAATTAAATAAAAGCACATCAAATGGTAATTTTCCAACATATCAACATCAACAAAAATAATGTCTCTTAAACAACATATTCCCAACTTCATCACTTGTCTGAATTTGCTAAGTGGATGTGTGGGCATTGTATTTTGTTTTACCGGCCATATTACCGGTGCAGGGTGGATGATACTGCTGGCAGCAGTATTCGATTTCTTAGATGGTTTTGCTGCCCGTAGCCTCAAAGCATACTCTGCCATTGGCAAAGACCTCGATTCGCTGGCTGATGTAGTCACTTTTGGGGTATTACCTGCTATACTGATGATGCAACTTTTTATTGTAGTCAACCCGCAGCAGCATACCAATGCAGCAATGCCGTTTCCGGAGTTGATTTTACCCTGGCTTCCTCTGTTGCTGGCTGTTTTTTCAGCAGTGCGTTTAGCCAAGTTCAATAATGATACGCGCCAAACCAACAGCTTTATCGGATTGCCTACACCGGCCAACGCCCTTGCCATTGCAGCTTTTCCTACCTTGATTTCAAATTATTTAGTCAATAGTACTACGCAAAACAACAATTGGATGGAAATGGCGGTTTACATGCTATTTCAACATCCGGTGGCTTATATTATTTTTATTTTAACCATGTCATGGCTGCTCATTGCAGAAATACCCTTGTTTTCTTTAAAATTCAAGAATTTTAGTTTCAGAGAAAATTTTTTCCCTTACCTGCTCCTTGCATCAGCTGCCATTTTATTGTTGGTTTTTAAAATCGGAGCCTTGCCACTGATTGTTATTTTGTACGTACTTTTGTCGGTAATAAAAAACAGTACCACTACATAATTCATTGCAATGAAATTCTTAGCTCACATCAAAGTAATGCCACATAAAGCATTATTAGACCCACAAGGAAAAACCGTTTCTGCCAGTATGCACAACATTAACTTACCCATGATTACCAACGTGAGAATTGGCAAGCACATTACCTGCGAAGTTGAGGCTACAGATAAAAAAGATGCACAAGCAAAGGTTGATGAAGCCTGTAAAAAACTCCTCTCCAATCCTATTATGGAGTTTTATGAGTTTGAATTGACAGAAGCCTGAGTTTTTTTCAAATAAAGCAAATCGCCTTTTCTTTAAAACAAAAAATCCGAATTCTTTTTCAATCCGGATTCAAACAAAATTCTGTTTTCAACTATTACTCAGGCAACTTTCAGATTACCTAAGTTTGATTTGTCTATTTTTTCTCGGGCATATTCCAATGTTACGGTATGTTCTTTTTTGTTCTTTACCTGCGGCAATTCATACATCAAATCCAGCATGATGGTTTCGCAGATGGAGCGTAGCCCACGCGCACCCAGCTTAAACTCTATGGCTTTGTCCACAATAAAATCCAACACGTTGTCATCAAATTTTAATTGAATACCTTCGGGCTCAAACAGTTTCTGATATTGTTTTATCAGTGCATTTTTAGGCTCAGTGAGAATACTTCTTAATGCTGCCCTGTCTAATGGTTGCAGATATGAAATTGCAGGAAGTCGGCCAATCAGTTCCGGAATAAGCCCATACTTTTTGAAATCGGCAGGAGAAACATACTGATAAAGATTACCTTTATCAAATATATCCTGATTGCGATGTGCACTATATCCGATAGACTGCGATTGCAGTCTGCGTTCAATAATCTTTTCAATACCATCAAAAGCACCTCCGCAGATAAACAGAATATTCTGCGTGTTAACCGGAATCATTT
Source organism: Bacteroidetes bacterium UBA6661 (assembly GCA_002455375.1). GTDB lineage: Bacteria > Bacteroidota > Bacteroidia > AKYH767-A > OLB10 > OLB10. The sequence goes on along the minus strand of DKKR01000003.1, from coordinate 3,853 downwards.
TCTGGTCAGGATGCTTGCGGCCGCCTTGTGGTGGAACATTAATGATGGTGTTCTCCAGCATTTTGAGCAAAGCCTGCTGTACGCCTTCACCACTCACATCACGGGTAATGGAAGGGTTGTCGCTCTTGCGTGATATTTTATCAATTTCATCAATATACACAATGCCATGCTCTGCAGCTGCAACATTATAATCGGCTGCCTGCAGCAATCGTGTCAATACGCTTTCTACATCTTCACCTACGTAACCTGCCTCTGTTAAGACTGTAGCATCGGCAATACAAAAAGGCACTTTTAATATTTTTGCAATGGTGCGTGCCAACAAAGTTTTTCCTGTTCCGGTTTCTCCCACCATAATGATATTCGATTTTTCAATCTCTACATCATTGTCTTTTTTGCCAACACCGGAAATTCTTTTAAAGTGATTGTAAACAGCAACACTCATCACCTTCTTTGCATAATCCTGACCAATAACATAATCATCAAGGTGCTTCTTGATCTCTGCAGGCTTAAGCAAGGTAAATGAAGAACTGATTTTAGATTTCTGCTGATCTGCAGATTCCTGAGAAATTATTTCTACAGCCTGTGTCACACACTGATCACAGATGTGACCGTTAAGTCCTGCAATGAGAACCTGTGTAGCACTTTTATCTCTGCCACAAAAAGAACACTTTACTTCGTTTTGCTTTTTCAACTTGCTTTACTCTTTCTTTATTACTTATCTGTTGTTGCCTTATTTCTTACCAACACCTCATCAATCATCCCATAATCTTTTGCTTCTCCGGCTGTCATCCAGTAATCACGATCAGAGTCTTTCCATACTGTATCGTAATCTTTACCGCTGTGAGAAGCTATAATCTCATAAAGTTCTTTCTTCAATTTCTGAATTTCGCGAGCGGTTATCTCAATATCTGATGCCTGTCCTTCTGCACCACCCATTGGCTGATGAATCATCACGCGTGCATGTTTGAGCGCAGTACGTTTACCTTTGGCACCGGCACACAACAACACGGCTGCCATAGAAGCTGCCATTCCGGTACAAATAGTTGCCACATCGGGATTAATATATTGCATCGTATCGTAAATTCCTAAACCTGCATAAACAGAGCCTCCGGGACTATTCATATAAATCTGAATATCTTTTTTAGCATCTGTTGATTCAAGAAACAACAACTGTGCCTGTACAATGTTGGCAACATAATCATTAATAGGCACTCCCAAAAAAATGATTCTGTCCATCATCAGTCTTGAAAAAACATCCATGCTGGCAACATTCATCTGACGCTCTTCAATGATTGTTGGTGAAATATATCCTTCTGCACGAACAGCAGATTCAATGTAATGACCTACGGCCGTACTGTTGATGCCATGATGCCTGGTGGCATATTTAAAAAATTCGTTTTTAAAATTCATATTGACTCCGGTTGATTATTTATTAATGTTTATGTTCTTTAACGATAGTAACAAACTCATCGTAACTTACAACTTTAACGTCTTTGCTGACATTTTGGTTCAGATAATCAAAAACTTTTCTGCTTTTTACTGCTTCATCAGCTTTATTTCTGTTTTCTTCTGTTTGAAGATAGCGCTTTGCAAAATCTGCAATCATATCCGGGCCTAACTGATACTGTCCGAACTGTTGCATAATAACAGCAGTTGCATACTCAGCCATTTCATGCTCATCGGCAGTCAACTGAAGGTCGTTAATCAGCTTACCTTCTATCATCTTCCATTTCATCTGTCGCGAATATGCAGGATAATCCTGCTCTATTTGCTCAGGTGTGAGAGGCTTTTCGTTAACTTCCATTATCCAGCGCTTCAAAAAGTCGTCAGGCAATGAAATATTCAAATGGTGCAGCAGTGCATCTTCAACATCATGGTTAAATTTATGCATTGACTCGCGTGCAAACATTGCTGCAATATCTTCTTTTACTTTACTGCGGAAATCATCAACTGAGGTGACTGCATTTTCTCCAAAAACTTTATCAAAAAGCTCCTGTCCTACTTCTATTTTTTCAACTTTATTTATTGATGCAATCTTGTATTTAAACAGAGATGTAATTTGTTGTGCTGTTTCTTTTTCAACGCGTAACATATAAGCAACTTCCGTTACATCCTGCATGGCTTTCATCAGGTCAAGTGTCACTTCATCCTCTTTCTTCAGACCAATAAGTTTTGCCTTTGACGTTTCGTCTTTAACAAGATTAATAGCCAATGTGGTTGTACTGCGAATGCCATTTTCCTTTTCCTCTTCATTTTCATTCAGCTCAATAAACTCACCATATAGAATGGAGCTTTCTTCAGATGTTTCGGGATTTGAAAAATTTCCATGCTTGCGTTGCAGATCTTCTATATAGGTATCAACGCGTTTTTCATCAACTTCAATCTGATAATAATGTACAGCAGGCAGCGAAGGCAAATCGAGGTTAATAACAGGAGCCTGACCTATTTCAAACAAAAATTCAAAATCGCTTGGGTTTTCAAAATTGTTTTGGTTCTCTACTTCTTTAGGAAGTGGTTCGCCCAGTACGGCAATATTATTATCACGAAAAAACTGATAAAGTGATTTACTTACAATTTTATTTATCTCATCGGCAAGAAAAGATTTGCCATACATTTTCTTAATCATGCCTTCGGGAACATGTCCGGGTCTGAAACCCGGCATTGAAGCAGATTTTTTAAATTTTTTAATAGCACTGTCTACATCCGTTTTATAATCTTCGGGTGTCAGTTTTATTCTGATGAGTGAGTTTAACGGGGCTACGTCTTCCTTTTGGATATTCATATTACATATTATTTCATAAAATAAGCTGAAGCTGTACAGCTTCAGCTTTATCAGTTGCGTGCGCATGGAGGGACTCGAACCCCCACGNNCGCCAGATCCTAAGTCTGGTGCGGCTACCAATTACGCCACATGCGCTGGGAAATTTCATCTACAGCTTTTATTTTTCAATAATGCCGTTTATAAAACGCGTGCAAAACTACATTTTTTTTTGAACTTTTCTGAAATAAAAAATTCCATTATTTTTTTCCAATATCCAAATTGGCTGAATCCGTTTTTAAATACTCACCTACACTCCTGAATCATTGAGAAAATAAAAAATCAAGCTCCGATTCAGGTTGCCAATTGTGAATAAAACCACCTTCTTAAAATAAGCAGAGATGTGGATTGCATGAATTATTTGGCAAGGTTGTTGCCTACAATAAAATCACCCAATCAAGTATAACATTTAAAAACCAATTCGCAATGCGCCAGCTGAAGATTACAAACATGATTACCATTCGCGAAAACGAATGTCTGAAACGTTACCTGAACGAAATTTCACAGGAAAACCTATTAACTCCCAACGAAGAGGACCAACTTGCAAGACGCATAAAGACAGGCGATCAGCAGGCCATGAACAAACTCATTAAATCCAACCTTCGTTTTGTGGTTAGNNTTAGAAGACCTTATTAATGAAGGTAACATCGGATTGATTAAAGCAGCACAACGTTTTGATTCTACCAAAGGATTTAAATTCATATCGTATGCTGTATGGTGGATTCGCCAAACTATCATGATTGCTTTGGTAGAGAAAGTGCGCTTGGTTCGCCTTCCTTTCAATCAGGTTTCACAGTTTTCGAGAATAAAAAAATTACAGAGTGAATTTGAACAGACCCATGGTCGTGAAATGAGTTTGCTGGAGTTGGCCGAAGCCATGAAAACATCACCGCAGGCAGTAAAAGAAGCCATGACGGTAAATATGTTTCCGGTTTCATTAGATTCACCGGTTAGTAATGACGATGAATCCTCTTCCATGCACGAACTATACAGTGACCCCTCTAACCACCCCGTAGATTTTAACCTGAGCAATGA
>DKKR01000023.1 GCA_002455375.1 Bacteroidetes bacterium UBA6661 | reverse complement strand
GTCAACATTCAAAAGTTTTCTGATTATTCCATTGCCAATATTTCCGACTACAACCTGAATGTAAAACGCATTTACTTTTTGGATGAAGTTCACCGTAGTTACAATCCAGAAGGAACTTTCTATGAGAAGTTAGTCAACTCCGACAGAGAAGCTATTCACATCGGACTTTCGGGAACCCCTTTAATCACTGGTGATTTCAAGAGCAAAGAAATTTTTGGCGACTACTTCCACAAATACTATTACAACAAATCCATTGCAGACGGTTACACTTTGAAACTGATTCGTGAGGCGATTGAAACAAAATTCAGAACCGACATCAACAAAGTGTATGATGAAATTGTAAAGCAAGGTGAGTTTACCAAGCGTGATGTTTTTTCTCACAAGAAATTTGTTGAGCCATTGGTTGATTACATCATTGCCGACTTCAAGAAAAGCAGAGTGATTCACAATGATAATTCCATTGGAGGAATGATTGTTTGCGATTCATCCGACCAGGCCAAAATGATTTTTGATTTTGTGCAGAAATACAATGATGCAAAAACAAAACTTCGCCAACTGACAACCGAACCGAACACTCAATACACTATTGCAGCAGAACTGAAAGAAGAATATCTGAATGCAGAAGATGCACCGATAACAGCTGCTTTGATTCTGCATGATGTGGACACCAAACAAATTCGCAAAGACAACCAAACCGATTTCAAGCAAGGCAAGATTGATTTGCTGATTGTGTTCAATATGTTGCTCACCGGTTTTGATGCAAAGCGATTGAAGAAACTTTATCTCACAAGAGTAGTGAAAGAACACAACCTCTTGCAGACGCTCACACGGGTGAACCGACCTTACAAGAATTTCAAATATGGTTATGTGGTTGACTTTGCCGACATCAGAAAAGAGTTTGACAAAACCAACAAAGAATATTTCAAAGAGCTTTCGGCTGAGTTAGGCGATGAAGCAAAAGAATATTCCAACCTGTTTAAGTCAGCAGAAGAAATAGACAGAGAGATTGCGGAGATAAAAGAGAAATTATTTCTCTACGACTTTTCAAACTTAGAGGAGTTTCAGAAAATCATAAGCCGGATAACTGACAAGAAAGAAATTACCGATCTGAAAAAATGTCTGGAGAATTTAAAGAGTTTATACAACATCATCAGGATAATGGGTTACACCGAACTGTTGGACAAGTTTTCTTTTGACAAGGTGAACAAGTTGTATAACGAAGTTGCAAACCGCATTGACATCATTAACCTGAAAGAAAATCTTGAAGACGCAAACGACAACACAAACTTGTTGAACATTGCATTGGAGAAAATGCAATTCACTTTTCGCAAGATTCACACACACGAATTGCAGATTGCAGACAAATTCAGAAGCGAGTTGGAAAGAGCAAGAAAAGAATTGGAAGGAAACTTTGACAAGAAAGACCCAAAGTTTATTTCCTTGTTTGAGGAACTGAAACGATTATTCAAAAAGAAAAACATTGAGGAACTTGATTCGGCAGAAATGGACACAGCTATAAAAGATTTGAAAAACATTTACGAACAGGCAAACGCATTGAACAATAAGGATGCACAGCTTGCAGCCAAGTATGAGAATGATACCAAGTTTGCCAAGATTCACAAACGCATCAGGGAAAATAATCTGCCCGTGCTGAATACCGATACCGAACTGCATGAAGTGCTGCTTACCATCAAACACAAAACAGATAAAACCGTTATCAATAATCAGGCAATATTAAACAACGAGGACTTTTTTACAGAAGCCACGAAGCGAACGATTATTGAAGTAATGGAAGAAAAAGGAATTAGAAATTTAGAGTTGGTGAAATTTATTAACCAAACATTAGTTAACGAATATTTTGAACAACGCAAAGCTGCATAGGCATGAGTAATATTCAGAAAGATAAGCTGTTTCAATCCGTCAGGGAAATCGTTCTGGAAGCACGAAAAAATGTTTACCGGAGCAGCAATACTATTTTGTTGAAGATGTATTGGGAAATAGGCAGGCTAATCGTTGATGATGAACAGAAAGGTGCAAGCCGTGCTGAATATGGCAAATCAGTTTTGAAAAACCTTGCCCGGCAACTTACCCTTGAATTCGGAAAAGGGTATGATGAACGCAACCTCAATAACATGAGGGCTTTTTATAACTCATTTCAAATTTGGAACGCAGTGCGTACCGAATTAAGCTGGACGCATTACAGGATTATAAGCAGGTTGGAAAATGCGGCTAACCGCATAGCTTATATGAACGAGGCCATAGCAGGTAATTGGAATACCCGTACCCTGCAGCGAAACATTGACAGTCATTATTTGGGGCGACTACTGGAAACACCGGGAGCAACAGGCTCTTCAACGCCTGAACACTATATTAAAGACCCTTACATTTTTGAATTCCTTGGTCTTCAGCAAGACAGTACATTAAGTGAGACCGTGCTGGAAACAGCCCTCATCAATCATATACAAAGCTTCCTAATGGAATTGGGCAAGGGCTTCGCATTTGTTGCCAGGCAACAACATATTGCAACCGATACTTCCGATTTTTTTATTGACCTTGTTTTTTATAATTATTATTTAAAATGTTTTGTGTTAATTGACCTCAAAACAAATAAGCTCAGCCACGAAGCAATCGGGCAAATGGATATGTATGTGCGTATGTATAACGATTTGAAAAAAGCGGAAGACGACAATCCTACTATCGGCATCATACTCTGCACCGAAAAGGATGAAACCATTGTAAAATATTCCGTACTTGCCGAAAATGAAAAACTTTTTGCCAGCAAATACCGCCTCTACCTGCCGAAAGAAGAAGAACTAAAAGAACTGATTGAAAACGACAGAACAAAATTTGAATTAGAAAAATGACAAAGCATTTAGAACATACACAGAAAACAAAAGAACTGATTGACGGACTGAAAACCGTTTGCAGCAATTACGGATTGGCAAACACGGGTTACGAATATAAAATCATTACAGAAGTTTTTCTCTACAAATTTTTGAACGATAAATTTTTGCATGAAGCACGAAACGCCAACAAGAAATTAAAAGACAGCAAAAACATTGAAGCCGACATCCAAAGCATGACGGACAATGATTACGAATACATGCTGGAGAAAATAGGTGAACGAAGTGCGAAGCTGAAGAAAACACATTTCATCAGTTACCTGTTCAACAAACAAAACGAAAAAGATTTCTCCATCACCTTTGACACAACGCTAACAGAAATTGCAGCCACCAACATCAAAATATTTTCTGTTTCTACTATTGGCGGAGAAAGGATTCCGTTGTTTGAAGAACTATCTGAAAACATAAGAGAGAAAAACGAAAGAAGTCCGTTCTGCAAAGCCATTATCAACAAATTGGTGGCGTTCAGTTTTGAACCCGTGTTTGAGGAGAAGTATGATTTCTTCTCCACCATTTTTGAATACCTGATTAAGGACTACAACAAAGACAGTGGACAATATGCAGAGTATTACACACCGCCAGCCGTTGCAAAAATTATGGCACGAATACTTGTGCCAAAGGAAACCAAGAATGTGTTGCTTTACGACCCAGCCGCAGGTTCAGGAAGTTTGTTGTTGAGTTTGGCTCACCAGATTGGAGAGGACAAATGCACCATTTATTCGCAGGACATTTCACAAAAGTCGTCAGAGTTTTTGCGATTGAATTTAATCCTGAATAACCTTGTGCATTCGCTGCACAATGTGATTAAGGGAAATACTTTGACAAATCCTTTTCATGTGAACGATGCAAAGGATGATTTGAAAAAGTTTGACTACATCGTAAGCAATCCGCCATTCAAAACTGATTTTAGCGATGACAGGGAAACACTTGCAAGCGATATTCACAAGAAACGGTTTTTTGCAGGAGTGCCAAGTGTGCCTGCTAAGAAAAAAGAGAGCATGGCAATTTATCAGTTATTCATTCAGCACATCATGTATTCGTTGGACAAGAAAGGAAAAGCAGCGGTTGTAGTGCCGACAGGTTTTTGCACGGAGAAAGCAGCCATTGGTTTAGGCATCAGAAAAAAATTAGTTGACAACAACTGGTTACATGCAGTGGTGCAAATGCCATCAAACATTTTTGCTACTACAGGCACCAATGTTTCGGTTCTGTTTTTTGACAAAGGAAAAAAGAACAACACCGCCATTCTTGTGGATGCCAGCAAGTTGGGAACAAAAGTGAAAGACGGAAAGAACCAAAAAACTTTATTGAGTGCAGAAGATGAAAACAAAATTATTGACACAATCAATAATTATGAAACAGTTGAAAATTTTTCAATTGTAGTTGAAAACGAAAAAATTAAAACAAGAAATTATTCTTTCAGTGCAGGGCAGTTTTTTGAAACTACGATTGAATACTCAGAAATAACTTAAGAGGAGTTTGAAAATAAAATGGAGGGCTTTGAAAACAATCTTGACTCTCTTTTTGAACAATCCAAAAATTTGGAAGAAAGTATTAGAAAACAGTTATTGAAAATAGAGTATGCACAAGCTGACAAAATATAAATTCAACAAGCTGTATGAAATGAGTTCTGGTATTTCATCAAAGCCAGAGCAAGCAGGACATGGTTCTCCATTTGCTTCTTTTAGCACTGTATTCAATAATTATTTTTTGCCTGATGAACTTCCTGATTTAATGGATGTGTCAGAGCAAGAGCAAGAAACATACTCTATCAAAAATGGCGATATTCTTCTTACAAGAACAAGTGAAACAATTGATGAACTTGCTATGAGTTGTGTTGCACTTAAAGATTTTCCGAAAGCCACCTTTAGCGGTTTCACAAAAAGAATCAGACCAACGCAAACAGATGTTACCTATCCCAAATACATGGGATTTTATCTTCGGAGTAATTTTTTCAGAAGGACCATGACGAACAATGCAGTCATGACACTACGGGCAAGTTTGAATGAAGATATTTTTTCTTACTTGGATTTATTGCTTCCTGATTTTGATACTCAAAAGAAAATTGGCGACTTTCTCTATCTGCTTGACGACAAGATTAAAATCAACAACCGCATCAACACCGAACTGGAAGCCATGGCAAAAACCATTTACAACTATTGGTTTATTCAGTTTGATTTTCCGAATGAAGAAGGCAAGCCCTATAAAGCAAGTGGCGGTGAAATGGAATACAATGAGAAATTGAAAATGGAAATTCCAGTTGGTTGGACTGATGGAAAGTTGAGCGAAGTTGCAAACATTACAATGGGACAATCACCTGACGGTGATTCATACAATGAAGAAGGAGAAGGAATGGTTTTCTTTCAAGGCAGCACCGATTTTAATTTTCGTTTTCCGCTTGTGCGTATGTTCACCACAGCACCTTCACGGATTGCACAGGAAGAAGATGTGTTGTTAAGTGTTCGTGCACCCGTAGGAACATTGAATGTCGCAAATGAAAAGTGTTGCATCGGACGAGGACTTGCAGCATTGAACAGCAAGAATGAAGCAAACTCATTCGTGCTTTACCTCATGTTTTATTTCAAAGCAATGTTTGATGTTCAGGACAGAACAGGAACAACATTCGGCTCAATTGACAAAGACACTTTGCATGATTTGAAATTTGCAAAGCCACCAGTTGAATTGCAAAAACAATTTCAAAGCATAGTCGGTAAATACGATAAAATGATTTTGACAAGAAGCAGAGAAACCCAAGAACTCATAACCCTTCGTGATTTCCTTTTACCGTTGCTAATGAACGGGCAGGTGAAGCTGGTCTGAACTATGATTTTTGTGATTGAATGAATGCAATGAAAAAATTTATGCCATCAACAAATATATCTAAAGGATCGGAATACAGATGTTTTAAAATCATAGAAATCAAAAGAATCAAATGAATCATAGTTAAGACAACATGATAAATGAACAATACAAATATTCTGAGTTGACATCCAAAATTATCGGATGCGCTATGGCTGTGCATAAGGCACTCGGGAACGGTTTTCAGGAAGTTATTTATCAAAGAGCATTGGAAATTGAAATGCGGTTGATGGGGATAGAATTTAGCAGGGAGTTTGAAATGCCAATTTTTTACTGGGATGAACAGATTGGGACAAGAAGGGTAGATTTCCTTGTTGAAGGTATTGTCTCCGTTGAGCTAAAGGCAATCACTAAACTGGAAGATGTTCATTTTGCACAGGCAATAAATTACCTTGAAGCATATAACCTGGAAATAGGATTATTGATAAATTTTGGCGAGACAAGTTTAAATTTCAAAAGACTGACCAATAAAAAATTCAAACCAATCAAATGAATCAAAAAAATCATGGTTCAGACATTTGCTGATGAACGGGCAAGCGAAGCTGAGGTAAAAAAATAAAACTATGGACAAAGAAACATTTACAAGCCAGCCCACAAACCAAAGCTTGCAAAAGAGTGCGCCTACCCACCCAAGAAGAATTTACTCACAGCATATTTATTTTTAGTGGAGTTCGTGATTGCTTCGCAGTTCAAAATATTTTATCCAACGCTTCAAAAAAAATTAAAACACCCGACACGTAAACCAACCCGACAACGACAACAAAACTCAACAATGACTATGGTTTACTGGGGCGGACGACAAGAACCACTGGCTATAACAAGCAGTTTGTCAAAATGGCGGCAGAAGTGCTACTATGAAACATTTGTGCTAAATTCAACGGTAGTTATTCTATTAAAGTTCAGTGCTAAAAATCCCCCACTGCACAAATCCCGCCCGTCAGGCTGTGAAAAAGCCAATTTCTCTTAAAATATTATTACTAAAATTATCACACAAGCATTTGTTTACATTTTAAGACAACTTCATATTGAAAATCGTCATGGATAAGTGAAAGATAAAATCACTTAACCTTTAACAGTTTTCTTGTGCTCACATTCTCTCCTGAAGCAATGGTCAGAAAATAAATTCCCGGGCTCAATAGTTCTGTATTTATTTTTGTCTGCGCGCTAATTATCGCTTTGTAAATTATATTACCCAACACATCAGTTAAAATTAATTGAGTTTGTTTAAAGTTGTCTGAAATATTTATCTGATTAACGAAAGGGTTAGGATATATCAACAAATCAGCTGAACTCATATTATGCACAGATGTTGTTGGAAACGCATATTTAACAAAGTAACCATCGCGTGAGCCGGCACTCACCAAGGTGTTAATTGCAGGTGCAGGATTAAAGTCAACAACCTGTTCAAAGCCACCACATAAAAACACTTCGTCAATGCTGTTACAGGTCATGTTGCGGCAGAATTCAAAGGCAGGGCTGCCACATCCAAAAGCAGAAAGATAATTTCCCAGAGAGTCATAATGTGCAAGATAGATATCAGCAAAACCATTACTATTCAATGATGCTACGGTTACATCCGGATCAAAGTCGGCAGTGTTAAAAAAATATCCACTCACCAATATTGAGCTATTTGAAAGTTCGGCAATGGTATAACAAATATCAGAACCATTTCCACCAATTCTTTTAGCAAAAACATAATTACCGCCATTGGTATATTTTGCAAAATAACCATCAAAGCTACCTTGTGCAATCAACGTCATTGTATCAGCATCAGGATCAAAATCTGCAAAGTTTGAAAACTGTCCACATGTCAGAATATCACCGTTATGATCAACTTTCAATCCAAACGGATAGGCATTTTCTATTGGGAAAGACCAATAGTAGTTTCCAAAATTACTGAATGAGGCAGTAAACGCTGTAAGTCCGTCAGCAAAAAGCGTATCGGGATTTACACCTCCGGAATCAAAAATCAATGTGTCTTCAAATGTACCTGTAAGATATGTTTTGCCATTGATACCGGCAGTGATGTTGTAGGAATGATCTTCTCCATTTCCTTTTAGTGTATTGAGCCAAAACAAATTTCCATTCGGATTAAATTTTCCAAAAACCACATCTGCACTTCCGCTGCCATAAAGTGGAGTAATTGTCAATCCATCATCAACATAGGATGAATCTGCAAATGAGCCAGCAAACAAAACCAAATAATTCTTATAGTCAATACGGTAAACATCATCGTTTAATGCACCACCAACGCCTCTAACCCATTGCAACAATCCTGTTGAGTCATACTTTGCAACAAAGCCATCCTGCTGACCTCTGTTGGTTGCTATCACAGCATTGCCCTTAGGATTAAAATCCGTATTGCTATTAAACACCCCACATAAGTAAATATTACCATACTCATCAACAGCAGGGTCTGTATAATTAAACTCCTCTCCTGCCCCACCAACATGAATCGCCCAAACAAAATTTCCGGCACTATCATATTTGGCAAGAAAAATATCATTACCACCATTGCTTGTTAATGTGTAGTTAGTTGTGCCCGGGTCAAAATCTGCAGTTCCTGAAAAATAACCCGACACAATAATATTTCCCATACTATCCAATGCAATTCCCATAGCATTCTCAAATTGTGTGCCTCCAACACGTTTGGCAAACTTATATTGCTGCGCTTTAATATCAGAAGCAAACAGAAAACACAAAATGAATAAAATAAAAATAATCAGGCTCTTTTGCTGCTGCATAACAGTTACTTTTGTTTTATCAGGTAAAGATATGCAATCAGCCAATTGTTGTCTGACAACTAAAGCATATTTTTGTAGAAACTATGGAGCATTCAACAAAAACTTTTGCACTAAAAAACGGATTACAGCTTGTTCTTACTTCTTTAAGCAACACAGAAGTTTCACATTGTGCACTACTCATAAAAGCCGGGACAAGAAATGAACAAATTCAACAAGAAGGATTAGCACATTTCATTGAGCACATGCTGTTTAAAGGAACACGCAAACGCAAATCATTTCATATTTTAAATCGTCTTGAAGTTGTAGGTGGTGAGCTGAATGCATTTACCAGCAAGGAAGAAACATGCATTCACGCATCTGTAACTACACCTCATCTTGAACGTGCACTTGAACTTATCAGCGATATCACCTTCAATTCTGTCTTTAATAGTCTTGAGATTGAAAAAGAAAAAGAAGTTGTTTGTGATGAAATAAGGTCATATCTCGATAATCCCGGTGAGCAGATTTTTGATGACTTTGAAGGCATCGTATTTAAAAAAAATCCATTAGGAAATCCAATCTTAGGAACAGAAAATTCTGTCAGAAACTTTAAGCAGAAAGACCTGATTGCATTTACACGAAAATTCTACATACCATCAAACATGGTGCTTTCTGTTGCCTCATCATTAAAAGCAGAAAAAGTAATCAGACAATTAGAACATCATTTCGGCAAGTATAGGCTTGCCAAGGTTGGCGAAAAACCAAAACCTTTTAAAAAATATACGGCTGAAAAAACAGCAGTAAAGAAACACAATGCGCAATGTCATTTTATTATGGGGACATTAGCACCTTCACTTTATCAGGCAGACAGAATGACTGTTTCTCTTTTGAACAATATTCTTGGTGGACCGGGCATGAACTCTAAACTTAACTTAGGTGTTCGTGAAAAATACGGCTACACGTATGCTATTGAATCAGGGTTTAACTCCTATACAGATACAGGCATGTTTCATGTCTATCTGGCAACAGATAAAAAATTCCTGAATAAAAGTATTGATCTTGCAGTAGCAGAAATGAAAAAGCTTACTGACAATAAAATAGGAACATTACAATTAAGTCAATACAAACAGCAACTGAAAGGTCAATTGGCTTTGGCAAAAGAAAACAAATCGAATGTAGTTATCTCTAATGCGCGCAGTCTTTTAAATTTTAAGAAAGTAACTACCTTAGAAGACATATACAAAAAAATTGATGCCGTAACTTCTTCGCAGTTGGTGGAAGCTGCCGCAAAGTATCTGAATGCAAAATCGCGCAGCTACAGTAGCCTGCTTTATGAAAGCGTTAGTCATGAGTAACAATACTGCCTCATTTTTGACACGCATTGTTGATGAACTTATTGCAACAGTTGATGGAAATAATTTTGCAGACCATACTGTCATATTTCCTACAAGAAGGGCTGCTTTACTTTTTAAATTACAACTTGCAAAAAAACTAAACAAAGCTATTTTATTACCTTCAGTATTATCAATAAGTGATTTTGTTGAATATTACATACCGCTGCGTGTCTCTGAAAAGAAAGAAATACTTCTTGATTTATATGCTGTTTATAAACCACATTTTCCTGATTATGATTTTACATCCTTTGCACCATGGGGTGAAATGATTCTTAGCGATTTTGATGAAATAGATCTTTACTTAGTTAATTACAAAGACCTGTTTGCAGACCTTACATCCTATCATGAAATAGACTCGGTTTTTCAGGGTGATGAAGAATTTAAAGAACAGTTGAAACCGTTTTTTGAATTGTTCATGGCAGATAAAACTTCTACGCTAAAACAAAATTTTTTATATGCCTGGCATGCATTGCCGAAGTTGTATAAAGAGCTGAATGAAGTATTAGAGAAAAACAATAAGACCACAGCAGGAAAAGCAATGAAGCAATTAGCTTTGTCGCCTGAAATATTTCTGAAAAATCTGGATTGCAGTAAGACTATTATTGCCGGATTTTATGCATTGGCACCTGCTGAACAAAAGCTGTTTGAATTTATCCTAAATGGAAAAGGGAAAATATTCTGGGATGCCGATGCATATTACACAAATAATACAACTCAGGAAGCCGGGCTCTTCTTCAGAAAAAATGTTTTAACTCAGAATAGCTTTAAATGGAAAGAAACATATTTCAAAGATGTACCTAAGAACATTAATGTAACCGGTGTGCCGCTCATCACAGGACAATTTAAGTTTTTGGCTGATCGTTTAAAGACTTTAATTGCTCAGAAAAAGTTCAATCCTGACAAGACAGCTATTGTTTTGCCTGATGAAAAACTACTGCCCTTGATGTTGCAATCATTGCCCGAAGATATTGAACATGTTAATATCACAATGGGGTTCCCATTAAAAGAAACTCACCTGTATCGTTTTATCGAAACATTAAATGCATTACTCAAACAAATTCCTAACACTTCTAAGCAGAAGTTAGTTCCTACCTCTGCATTAGGAAATTATCTTGCACATCCTTATGCTTCATTATTGAAGCACAACATGTGCAATATAAATGATGCAGGCTTAAGTATTCCATTGATTGAACTTCCTGAAAACATCAGTCAGTTTTTAAAATTACAGATTACCACTCCCGTTTTCGAGCGTTATATTCAATTGCTTACCATGCTTCATGATGCCATGGAATCTAAGCATCATGAAAAAGAAATTGCCGGATTTGTTTTAAATGAGCTTCTTGAACTTCGTACAATGGTGGCTCCTTATGCTGAAATTCTGGATGAACCATCTTTGCAGATGTTAATTTCGGAAATGCTCGACACAACGAGAATTCCATTTAGTGGGGAGCCTGTTATGGGGCTTCAGATTATGGGGTTGTTGGAAACACGCACACTGGATTTTGATAATATATTTTTTCTTAATGTCAATGAAGGCTCTGTCCCAAAATCAAATCGTCACCATTCATTTATTCCATTTACTATCAGAAAGAGTTTTGGGCTCCCATTGGTCGAAGAGCAAGATGCCATTACTGCCTATCATTTCTGGCGATTGATGCAGAGAGCGTCAGAAATTGATTTAATTTACAACACAGAAGTTAATGAGTTTGCCAGTGGCGAAAGAAGCCGTTATCTGTTACAGTTGTTTTATGAAATGAAAGCACAGTTCAGCAACTGGCAGGTCAATCATCAGATTATTACCACACCGCTTCATCGTTACAATTACATTTCCCCCGGAATTAAAAGAGATGAGCATCTGACAAAACATTTACTGTCAATGGTGGCTGAGAATAAATTAAGATTTTCTGCTTCTTCACTTAATAATTTTATTTATTGTTCGCTAAAGTATTATTTTAATGAAATTAAAAAAATCAGAAATCCGGATGATACTGAAGAAGAAATTGACAATAAAGTATTCGGAAAAATTTTGCACGATGCAGTCAGCAAAATTTATGCTCAGATAATAGATGTTGAGTTTGATAAAAACATTGCAGCACAACTCAGAAAATCTATTTCAACATTTGTAAAAGCATCTATTGCCCAAGAATATGATAAACATTATCATGGAACCGGATATACTGTAATCATAGAAAAAATAATCACCGAATACATCGAGCGTATCATAGCATCTGATCTGAAAGGTGTAACTTTTTCTCCTCATGAAATAGAAACAGAAAAAGTAGTTGTTTGTGATATTGGCAATGGCATTAATGTAAAAATTAAAGGAGTTTTTGATCGTATAGATAAAGTTTATGATGGATACAGAATAGTAGATTATAAAACAGGCGGTGATGAAGTAAAGGATGTAAAAAAACCTGATGATTTAATAACAAATCCAAACTACAAGGTTAATTTTCAGCTTTTTCTTTATTGCTGGTTGTTTTTAAAATCTCACGATAAAGAAAAAGTTAATGCAGGAATTTATCCACTCAGGCGAATGGAAGATGGCTTAAAAATGCTGAAGCAGGAACAAATAGCAGATCATTCAATGTTTGAAGAATTGTTGTTTACATTAATCAGAAAAATTTTATTAGAGTCTGATTTTACTATGACAACAGACACCACACGATGTAAGCATTGCCCTTACAAGGATATCTGCAACAGATAATCACATCAGTAATTTCTCAACTATGCGGTCCACAGGAAATGTTACTACTTCACCATTGAGTTCTTTCAATGGCTTCCAGAAAAAATGAATATTATTTGCATCTTCAGGTAAAATAAAATTCTCGCATAACACTTTGTAATAAACGCTGATGAGTTGTAATCCGGGATTGAAAGCCGATTCAATAAAAAAATCCGCTGTATAAAAATGCTCTTTAACCTCTACCTTTTGTTGGGTTTCCTCTAAAAATTCGCGCACCAAACATTCGCGCAGACCTTCACCAAACTCAAGTCCGCCACCTGGGAATTTGGTAAATTCTATTCCGCCTTCTTTTTCATGAGTAAGCAACACTTCTGAATTCTTATTTATCAGAATTCCGTAAACCCGTACTACAAATGGTTTCATCGTTTCAAAATTAGTCAAAAAAAAAGGTTGACCTTGAGATCAACCTTATTAATTATAAGCCTCTAAAATTATTTTGTGACAATTACTAAATATTTTGAATTACTCCAGAACAAATCAGGATTAGTTATTTTCAAAGATTGATATTTTTTCTTGTCTTTTTCATAAGTATAAGCTGATGAAGGATGTGAAGACATTATCTTAACACTCTTTGTATTTAATTCTACAGAAGCAAACTGTCTGATGTCAACTTTTGTGAATGCTGAATTATCAATATCAGGGCTTATCGTTTTTGTTTTACCGATACCGATAAACCCACCTTTCTTATTCAGTATTTTTTTGTCGCGTAATTGTTTATAAGTTCCTACTGCATAATATGCAGTGTTAATCTGATTGACTTTTTCTTCAATAGTTTTATCACGCTCACCGATGGTTGAGTTTAATGTTTCGATATTAGTGCGTAAGCCGGTAATTTCAATTTTAGCATCACCAAGTTGATTGTTTAAGTTTGCGATCATAGAATCACGTTCGGCAATTTTCAGATTCAGTGAAGTAATCATTTTATTAAGCTGAGCACTTTTTACACCACTGTTTTTTAGTTTTCTTGTAAGTTCGGCAATACGCTGACTGTTCTGATCGAGCAGTGAAGCTATACTCTCCATATTCTTACGGATACGGTCTTTGACAGTGCCGCCCATTTCAGGGTCGCGTTTGCGATCAAGTGTAATAGCAGCATGAATCTGATTGATGCTGTCTAAACTTGCTTCTATTCCGTTGAAGTCGCCAAGGAATGAATCAATTGTGCTGTCTTTAAGAAAAGATGTGCTAATCAAAGAGTCACGTTCACGATTTAGTCTATCTACTTCGGGCTTGTAGTCTTTACAAGCATACATTGCCATCAATAGAAATACGACAGATAACTTAAGGAAATTTTTCATTTAATGAATTTTTAGTGGTTCTAATAGTTAGTTATTCCTGAAAGAGTATAATAATTGCAAATATAGATGCATCAAATCATCTAAGCATAGGCTAACAAAAGGGATTTAAACAAAGATATTCACACTTAACAGGTTCTGACAGTACAGGTAAGGCCAACAGAAACAATTTCTATCTGCTCCTGTCTTTC
>DKKR01000076.1 GCA_002455375.1 Bacteroidetes bacterium UBA6661 | reverse complement strand
TATTTGAATTTGTATGGGTAATTGCAAACCAATTGCCGCTACTCAGATTTTTCTGACTTCGAAATGAGCTTTCTTTCTTTTGTAAGAAAATTGCACTAACCGTAAGGACTTATTTCGTCTTTCAGAGGAGAGCCACGTTTTAAACTACTGCCAAGCTTGGAAATCTCATGTAAGAAAAAATAGGAGAGGGAGGAAAAAAAATAATTATGATTAGCGCTTTATAACTTAATACTATTGTTTGTTCACACCAATAGAAGAGTGCTGAATCTAAGGATGTGGAAGAGTCTTAACTTTTTGGAAGAATTTCTTCCGAAATAAAACAGTTGTATATTGGAACTCCAATTTCGCCTTATGTTAACTACAGAGTTTTACATTTAATTTTTATACCAAAATTTTAGAACAATGAAAAAGTATTATACTTTTGAATACATAGAAAAGCACAGGAGAATGAAAAAATATATAATTAAAATCGTGGCGGTTTTATTTTTACCTGCATTGTCATTTATGGCAAATGCCCAACCCCAATGGAAATTTCATATTGCATTTGAAGACGTTACGGGTGCTAAAGATACTATTTGGCTGGTTTATGATACGACTGCACATGGCACACTACCTACTGATACCCTTTTAGGTGAAGGTAAAGTAGTTATTGATTATTCTAAATTCAATGTATACATCTTCAATTATGATAATGATACAACAAAAACCTTTGCACTTCCTTATTTTTATTTCCCTGGACATAATGCATATATCTATGCTCTCAACTATCAATATCCGATAACTGTAAGTTGGGATACATCGCTTTTTCATGCATCATATCTTCCTGTTCAGCAAGGAGTATTTAATATAGCGAGAATGGATAACGATTATTTTTTTGCAGTTAACAATTGTCTTGGTTGCCAATATTTTGATATGCTAATGGATGATAGTGCTTTTGCTCCAGCTTTTAGCTGGGGAAGTGCAAGTCAATTTCCATTAGACATTAATTTGCTTTATGACCCAACAATAGGACTTAATACCATATCAAAAGAGCAATATAAAATATTCCCTAATCCTGTAACAGATAATTTAAGAATCAGTATTAAAAATCATGTTGATAACATTCAGCTATCAGATTTAACAGGAACAGTGTTTAAAGAATACAGGCAAATAAATTCTGATGACTTTATTATTTCAATGAAAGATATTCCCAACGGAATGTACATAATACAAATTACAGATAACTCAAAAAATCAGTATCATGAAAAGATTATCAAAACCAATTAGCGCAAGTGTGATTTTTTCTGAAAAAATATTATACTTTTGAAAAGGATAAAAATTTGGTAATATGAAAAAGAATATTATAATATCGCTTATCCTGATATTGAAGGTTGGTTATTCAACATCGCAAACAGTATATCAGATACCGGGTGCATCACAACAACCGCGTTGGGTTTTCCCGGTATATATTGAAGATGCCATAGGGCAAAAAGATACATTGTATTATGGATTTTCTCCAGGAGCTTTCGTAGGACCGGTTTTAGCAGATACAATCTTTGGAGAATATCCTGTACCCTATGATTTTGTTAATTTGAATGCTTCTGCATCACCAGTTACAAGCTTCATTATGTATAAGGTAGAGATAATAGATACATCACTTAGCTATTATTCATTTCAATTGACTGTGGCCAATACCTATCCACCAACCAAATTCAAATGGGATGTCAGTACTTTCAGGTCGGACTCGCTTCCGTTTCCGAACCAGTCGCCACTGCCTAATGCCGAAATGCACATAGACTGGTACTATTCTCACAATATAACGCCCTGTCCGGGACAGGGATTTGCTATTTTGGTTACGGATACAGCATCAGGCACTTTCTGTTTCATGAAAGACAGCATGGTTATGGATAATGTTTTTTCGGGACCCGTTGATATAATGATAACTTTCCAGTTTCGCCCCTGGACAGGATTGCAGCCTGTGGGAGTTCAGCAGGTTGAAAAAAATAAATTAAAAATTTATCCTAATCCTGTAACAGATAATTTAAGAATCAGTATTAAAAATCATGTTGATAACATTCAGCTATCAGATTTAACAGGAACAGTGTTTAAAGAATACAGGCAAATAAATTCTGATGACTTTATTATTTCAATGAAAGATATTCCCAACGGAATGTACATAATACAAATTACAGATAACTCAAAAAATCAGTATCATGAAAAAATTATCAAAACCAATTAGCGCAATAGCAACAGTATTGTTGCTGAACCAAAATGCAATGGCACAGGAATGTGAATTTGTTGACCCGTCTCCGCCTTCTGCATTACAAGGGGCTACTTATGAAAGTAAAAACGGATTCAGTATTTCGCCTTATGGCAACTACAGAGTTTTAAATTTAATGATCAATATTATTTATGATGCTACACCAAATGATCCACTTGCTGGTGCCCCTAGTAATTATTGGGATCCCGGCACATCGAATACAGTAAACTCCAATCCACCTACTAATTTAACCTCTTTCATGGATGCTGATTTTGCAACCGTACCTCCACAGGGTATTTTTACAAGAAAATATTATGAATTAAGTTTTGGAGCTTTGACTGTTAAAAAAATTTTATACCTTTAAATTCTCAAGTAAACACCATGAGAAACTTTTTTCTTTTTTTAATAGTTTTGGTTTTGCAATTTTCTATTGCTACTTCACAAACCCTGCAATGGGCTAAGCAGTTTGGGGGCATTCAAGTTGACATAGCCACTAGTAATGCTATTGACCAAGCAGGAAATATTTATGTCACTGGATTTACTGAAGCTTCCAGTCCGGATTGTTTTATTTATAAAATAGATTCTAATGGCGTTATTCTTTGGAATAAATTAATTGGAGGCCCAGGTGTAGATGGTAGCTATGAGATCGTATGCGATAATAACAGTAATATTTACATTTCTGGTTATTTTGGGGACTCTGTTGATTTTGATCCGGGCCCGGGAGTTACTTTATTAAAATCCCAAAGTACTTCAAGTGCGTTTTTGCTAAAATTAGATTCTACGGGTAATTTTATTTGGGTAAAAGTAGTGAGTGGCAGTGAATTTTCATATGATAGAGGAACTTCTTGTGTTGTTAGCGATGGCAATGTGTTTTGGGCTGGTATTTTTTCAGATACCCTACACTTTATAGATATCACAAATGATAGCCTTATGGGCCATTCAAAAGGAATTAGTGATGTTTTTATAGCTAAACTGGATGGTGGTGGTAATTTGAATTGGATAAAAACTTTTGGTGGTGGTGATGAAGACTATGTAAATTCTATTAAATTGAATAGTAGCGGAGATATTCTTTTAGTAGGTGAGTTTAAAGGTTTATGCGACTTCAATCCGGATACAGTCATCAATTATGATTTATTATCCTATGGCTACTCAGATATTTACATCTGCGAATTAGACAGTGGAGGGCATTTTGCCTGGGCAAAACAATTGGGGGGGGCTAACTATTCAATTGGAAGTAATTTAACCATAGACAATTTAGATAATATTTATGGTATAGGTTATTTTATAGATACCTTGGATGCTGATCCGAGTGCAAATGTTTTTAATTTAATAAGCAATGGTTTGACTGATGTTTGTTTATTTAAGTTAGATAATGGAGGGAATTTGATTTGGGCAAAAAGTTGGGGGAGTACAGGAAGTGATGAGGGTATGGGGATAGTTATAGACTCAGTAAATAACATTTATACCACTGGTGCATTTAACGATACTGTTGATTTTGATCCTGGAACTGGTATTTATAATTTAAGTAGTATCGGAGGAATAAATACCTTCATTAGTAAATTAGAAAGTACCGGTAGTTTAATTTGGGCTAATCAAATAAAAGGTTCAAACAATATTGGATTGTCAATAAAATTGGATGCACATGAAAAAATCTACGTAGCTGGAGAGTTTGGCGGGACATGCGATTTTGATCCTTCAAATAATTTGTACAACTTAACATCAACAGGCACGGACGATGCTTATCTTTTTAAATGGAGCCAACCTCTTACTGGCTTACATGATACTTATACAAACTCATCCGTTAAAGTATTCCCAAATCCTTTTACTGAAACTGTACAAATAAATGTGATTGAAAAAGCAACAGTAACAATTAGCTCCATTACCGGACAGGTAATTTTAAGAACCATTTTACCAGCGGGCATAAATACTATCACCCTAGCAAATCAACAAAGTGGTACGTATTTATTAAATGTGTTAACCGATAAAAGCAGCAGCAATGCTATTATTGTTAAAAGCGATTAAATATAATTAAATTTTATTTCAACTTTTAAATAAACAAATCTTATGAGAGAAATTAAAATTATTATTGTTCTAATGCTAACAGGCAAATTACTATTTGCCCAATGCGAGTATATTGAAGATTCTACTGCACTGCGTGTAAACGGGACTGTATCAGCACCCGCATGTTCAGGCAATTTTACATACTGTAGTAAAAATGGCTTCAGTATTTCACCTTATGGCAATTACAGGGTTTTAAATTTAATTTTTATACCAAAATTTTAAAACAATGAAAAAATATTTACTTATTATCCTACTGTCTGCTTATGCAGCAAGAGTATTATCACAGGGAAGCGTAACGCCAAGCGAACTGCTAACCATTGCTTTTGAAGATGCTACAGGCGCAAGAGATACGGTTTACATAGGGCATTACATGGATTCCTGTTATTTATACATTAACCCTCCTCCAAGTTGCCCTAAAATAGTTTCACCGAATATTGACACTGCCTTTGGAGAAGTGGACTTAGGCTCCCTTGTGCAACCGGGCGTATTTACCGCTCGCATTGAGAACAAAATGAGTGATGGCTTTGCTTATGACTGGTACACAAAGTATGATATAAGGTATTGTGATTCCACTTCTTTATATGGTGTATTTTATAATTTTTTTAATGACCCTCTTGCCTATACCATTAAGTTTTATTATTACACAACACCCATAATAGCTAAAATCAGCATATTCAGAGACAGTATTTTTTTGCCGGATTCTGCTGACAAAGGGTGCTTTTGTTCATATAATCCAATATTCAATCCTAATTCTCACAACCGTAATCCCAATGGCTGGGTACGAACTTGGCGGGATTCTGTCCAAACGCATATTGGTTATTACCCCTATGATGCATATATTAATCCTTCGCTCGTTGATACATTAGATGCCCCTGATATATTTTATTACAAGTTTATACCTCAACATATAATTGTTGGTTTAGAAGAGTTTAATAATCAAAATTCGGATTATAAAATTTATCCGTTGCCGTTTTTTAATATTATAAATATTGAATTTAAAGATAACAAGGATTTTTATTATAGAATAATAAACAAAGAGGGTATAATAATTAAAGGGGGTAAGTTACAAAATAAGCAAATACCTGCATTGGATATTAAGGATGGGATTTACACTCTTATCTTATTTAATAAAACAGAAACTGTAAGTTTTAAAATCATAAAAATATGAAAAGAAAATTATTTATCTCAACTTTATTGCTTTTAAGTAGTCTTAATTCCTTTTCGCAATGTGAATATATTGAAGATTCTACTGCACTACGCACTATTGGAAATATATCAGCAACATTATGCAATAGCAATTTTACTTATTGTAGTAAAAACGGATTCTCGCTTTTTCCACACACGAATTACAGGGTTTTAAACATTATGATTAACATTATTTACGATGTTAACCCTTCATGGGATCCTTATTACCAAGCAACTCCGGGAGCTAATGACTGGAATCCGGGTACCCCTAATACAATAAACAGTAATCCTCCTGCCTACTTATCTTCTTTCATGGATCAAGATTTTAATACCCTGCCGCCACAGGGAATAATGACAAGAAAATACTACGAGTCCAGTTTTGGGGCTTTGCATATAGTTGGAGATTTTATAGTTGTAGATGTGCCTCATTCTTATATAATAAATAATAGTGGAATACAACCCCCATTGTATTTATTTTCTTCATATACTTTATTACAAAATGCAATTAATATAATTAATGCATCAGGAGGTTTAAGCGCAATTTTTGGGCATAATTCAATTAATGATTATGATTATTGTGCTTTAGGATTTCCGGGTATTTCTAAAAATTTAACCTCTAATAATATGATTGATTTTGTTCAGATCTTATTCCGTAATAGTACGTCAAATTATGGTGGCTTAAAATTAGGGCAAGGCTATACTGGAGGCGGGCTTTCATCACATATATTAATCGGAAGTAATTTCTATACAGGAGAAGTTATTTCTGTTCAGGCTGTGGGAAAAAGTCCACTTACCAACCCCAATGGTATTATTATACATGAGTTAGCTCATAATCTTTTTGGGGGCAATAATTTTCATACCTCAGGCGGGCATCATTACGGAAGTCAACCAAGTACAACATTTCTTGGCATACAAGGTGGGTATGGTTTAATGGGCAGTGCAGGAGCGGGTTTAACTTCTGTTAACGGTTATGAACGCTATCGCATGGGTTGGTACAGTTCAACTTATAACCCTAATCAAATTCCGATTCAGGCAAACGGAACAGCTTCGGATATTGACCAGTCCATGGGAGCACAAACTTTTGTACTTCGTGATTTTATGACAACCGGAGATGTGGTTAGAATAAAACTGCCCTATAAAGATGTGAATGCACTTGACCAATATATATGGCTCGAAAATCATAAAATAGGTAGCAATGGAATGCTGGATTATTTACAATTTAGCGATAGCGACCCATGCCGGCCACAAGGCACACCCGGCATATATGCTTACATGCAAATTGGAAAAAATATACTGGAGTCCAACAATCAATTAGATGTATATCCTTCCGGTGAGGCAGATAATTTAAAGGTAATAAGCGCAGAAGGAAATTTTGACCATGAGCAAATTGCAAACCAATCCATATCCTGCGTTGCCTGGCCAACTTCAGAAAGCTATCATCTATTAGAATCAAATACTTTAACCGGAGATAATGATCAAATGCATATCTTTTATAATACCTTAACAAATACTATAAATAATTCCAATGGTCATGCACCGTTTATTCAGCAAAGGCTAAACAATAGTTTTGATAGTAACATACCATACCT
This sequence comes from Bacteroidetes bacterium UBA6661, assembly GCA_002455375.1. Lineage (GTDB taxonomy): Bacteria > Bacteroidota > Bacteroidia > AKYH767-A > OLB10 > OLB10. Next base: position 31,869 of record DKKR01000076.1, on the reverse strand, counting down.
TGGCGATAATAAAGATGCATTTACAAATGGAACTGTTATGGAAATTGGTAGTAATCCTTCACCAGTTAACTTGCCTACTTTTTATTATGCCTTATCCGGCAGTACTTTTTACCCACAAACAAATGCTCCTAATAACAGACATACATACCTTACAGGTTTAAAAATTTCTTTTACGCAACTAACAGGAGGAGATTTTCAGGTTGATGTTGTATGGAATGAGTATGATGTTAAAAATGATGTTCGCTGGTGTGGTGATATTATTTTGAAAGAGCAAGTAAATTTAAAAGCAAATAAAATTATCACCCTTGACCAAAGCCGTACAGCAAATCAGATAAATCGCGATGCTGTTTCAGGTGAGTTTACCCCCATAACAACTTTTACGTGTGAAGGCGGATCATATTTCCACATAGAATCCAACTCACAATTAATTCTTGAAAACAATAGTGTTTTGCATCTTGAAACCGGCAGCCAGTTAAGCATGGAGTCAGGCTCAATCGTGAGAGTAAAAAACGGCTGCAAATTAATTCTTGATTCAAAAAGCACCGTTATAAACAACGGTGGCAGGATTATTATAGAAGATGGCGGCACGTTAACGTATCAGGAGGCTGATATTACACTGGCAACAACTAACAGCACGCTTGAAATAGCGGGCTTGCTCGATTTAAAATCACCTGTTACTGCTGCATATAATATTTTTACTTTCTCCGGTTTGGGGTATCTTCTCTTTAACAGTCCGCTATCGCCCTCGGCTAATGTAGCCTGCACACCGGGCGATTGCATTTTCCAATTAGTCGGAGGCACAGGTCAACTTCTTTTAAAAGTTACTCAGGAAAGCCTGCGGTTGCCTGTGGGCTTGGCTAAGTTTATTGTAGAAGGAGGCGTATGCCAGTTTACAGGCTACAGTGCTGCAAGGGTTTTGGGTGCAACCACCAAAACCACGCTGTGGGGCACAGTGTTTACCTCCACAACAGGAAACTACAATACCCATAAAGGTCTTATGCTTTATGGTGGTGCTGCTGCTGTTAGCTATTCTACTTTTTTGCACGGCTATCAGGGTATCCGCAATTTGAATGGCGATTTTACAGTTGAATATTCTACTTTTCAGAATTGCGGAGTAGGAGTACTTACCGATGGCGGAAGTTTTGATATTAACAACTCTGTATTTAATCAGAACAGAGGCTTTGGAATAAGTGCCGATAATATGACACTGCCATGCTTGTTGACCTCTAATGAAATAAAATATACAACGCTTACCAATGGCATTGGCGTATTTTTTGACGGCAGCCTCACATCATCACTGTATGCCGAAAACAATTATATCCACGATAACATTGTGGGAATGCAAATTAAAAACACACAGTTGAAAGGAATTTGTAACAGCGTAAAAAATAATCAAACCAACGGCATTGAGATAAATCAGGGGGCAACGCTTGATTTTTCAGGCAGCCCTACTCTTAAACCTTCCAATGCCATACAAAACAATGATATCTCATTAAAACTTTCCGTAGCAAAAAATTTATTTTTAGCCGATGGTTATAATAGCCTCACTCCTATTCAAAGCGGTGTACAGAAAGCCGTGAGAGGAACTATTAAAAAGACTTGTCCAAATCCATCTGCCATTAATGCAATTTATAATGAATGGAATACCAACGGAACCTTTTCTACCAACGATTATGCATTAACTACAGTAGCAGGTCAGTCAGGCTGTGCAACAGCCATACCTGTCACCATCAACGACCCTAATCCAATAGCATTTGTATCTTGCAGTTACACACAACCCTTGGTAGCCGCTCCTGAAAACCCATTGTATGATTGCAATAACTGCGAAACCATTTATACTTCTAACTTTAATGGCGATAAACTTAACGAGGCAGGAGTAGCTGCATTGCAACAAACCACAGAAACCGGAGGCAGCAGTGATGCACAAGCAGTAACCCTCTTTAACGAAATGCTGATGTATAATTTACCCACTCCAGATGAAAAAGAAAAATATATATTGAACTACAGCTATGCAAAAATGGGAGCGGCATTAGGCGCAGCATTTAAAAACAATGCACTTTCCATAACCGATAACACTCCTGCACTAAGTAGTGAAGTGCAGCAAATGATGGAGGTGTTGAATAAACATTTAGCAGAAGCCATCGGCAATGGCGATACTTTAGACCGGTTTTATTACAGCTTGGATAAGGCAAATGTTTATCGTTTGGCCGGAAGGAGAGATTTGGCATTTCCCATATTGGATGATATGTTTAACTGGACAACTGCATCAGATGAATTGGATTACCTGAATTATAAAAATTGTATAACACATCTGGAGCAAGATTTGATTGACAGTATTATAACTGCTGAAGAATATATGGATGCTTCATTAATTTGCGGACAGCAAAGTTCGGGATTGAGAGTGTTGTCATCAACAATAGTCAAACAAGATAAATCGCTTATGGCAATAAGCAGCACTTATGCAGCTCAAAACATTACCGTTTCGCCCAATCCGGCAACTGACAGACTTAATATTTACTATACTCAGGAGCAACCACTCACAATTGTTATAAAAGAGGTAACAGGACGTGAAATTCACCGCTCAGTGCTCAATTCACATTCAAGTCTGGATTGCTCACAATTTGCTAAAGGAATTTACACGCTACAGTTATTCGACAAAGAAAATATCAGGGTATATAAAAGCAAAGTGTTGTTGAAGTAAAATTCAAATTAGCAACGGCATACACTCTCAATTCCGGCAAAAATCCAAACTGCCTTTGGCAAAACGAACGCTGATGAAGTTTGTGAATGGATATTAATCTGAACGCATAGTTGGCTATAAAAAGAATGCAGTTGCACTGAATACAGATACAAGATAAGATTTAAGCCTGTCTGTTCAATATAGTGACACAACTTGTCGTTAACAAGCAGTTGCATTTGCTATTTTTAGCACTTCAAAAGTATGATTCGGCTGTCGCTTGTTTTTTTTCTTTTTCTGAGTGTTACACTTGGCTATGGACAGTCGCTGAGTAATCTGCGAATTGCAACCATAGGTGTTAACTCGGATACACTGCAACTTGATTCACTTTCCATTGTGCCCGGCTCATTTCATTTAATTGATTCCGTTGCATGGGATATATCGTGCATAAAAGTACTATACGAAAAGGGGATTTTGATTATTAATAAATCGTGCAAGCAGAAAAATTCAGATTCATTAAGAATATCTTATCGTGTTTTTCCGGTTAATTTCAGTAAGCCACATAGCAATAGAAACTTGAGTGTTATTAAACAGAAATATTCAGGACAATACAATCCCTTTGCTTATGACAACGCTGAAAACAACTCACAAAGTATTTTCAATTTTGATGGGTTAAACAAAAGCGGAAGTATTTCAAGAGGTATCAGTTTTGGCAACAATCAGGACGTTATTGTCAATTCCGGGTTAAATCTTCAATTGTCGGGAACATTAAGCGACAGGGTAGAAATTCTTGCTGCAATTACCGATAACAATATCCCTATTCAACCTGAGGGGAACACACAACAACTACAGGAATTCGATAAAGTTTTTGTTCAGCTTTCGCGCGATAGTACACGATTGATTGCCGGAGATTTTGAGATTTCAAAGCCTTACGGATATTTTATGAATATGTATAAAAAAGCACAGGGTGCAATGGTGTCCTCGTCATTTTTTATTGATCAAAAAAGTATGTGGGTGATGAAAACTACTGATGCCGCAGCTATTTCAAAAGGAAAATTTGCTCGTAATGTGTTTAATGGTATGGAAGCCAATCAAGGCCCATACAGACTTACGGGGGCTGAGAATGAAACCTACATTATTGTTTTAAGTGGCACAGAAAAAATTTATCTCAATGGTATTTTGCTGACAAGAGGCAAGGAAAACGACTATGTGATTGATTACAACACTGCACAAATAACATTTTCTGCAAGACGACTTATCAACAAAGACTCAAGAATAGTAGCAGAGTTTCAATACTCAGATAAAAACTATGTGCGCACACTTCTGTATTCCTCAAACATCTTTGAGTCAAAGTGGGCAAAGTTTCATGTCAACTATTTTACGGAGCAGGATAATAAAAACCAACCATTATTTCAGGATTTGAATGAGGATAAAAGACAAGTGTTAGCCAATGCCGGTGACAATTTGCAGAATGTTTACTTCCTCAATGCCGACAGCGTTGGGTTTAACCGCAATGAAGTTTTATATCAAAAAGATTCTATAACAATTGATAGTATTCAATACATTTATTTTACCTATTCCATAGATTCAACAAGGGCGTTCTATCGGTTAGGATTCAGCAATGTAGGGCAAGGCAGAGGTAATTACCGTTTGCTAAATAGCAATGTAAATGGAAAAGTATATGAATGGATTGCTCCGGTAAATGGTCAGCCACAGGGCCACTACGAACCGGTGAGATTGTTGATAGCACCAAGACGACAACAATTATTGACAGCAGGAGGAGACGTTGCTCTCAGTAAAAACACGAACGTTTCTGTTGAAGGCGCCTTCAGTAAAAATGATGTTAATCTGTTTTCCCGAAAAGATAAATCTAACGATGTGGGATATGCATTACATGCCGCTGTAAATCATTCAATGCCTGTTTCTAAACAAGATAGTTCATGGAAATGGGTCTCTGTAGTTTCTGCTGAATTAACGGATAGAAGATTCAGACCACTGGAAAATTACAGAGATGTTGAGTTTGTTCGTGACTGGAACCTGACCTCTGCTTTTGACACATTGAATGAAACTTTCTTATCCATTAATACCGGATTAGAAAAGAATGTTGCACAGAATATTTTTTATCAACTGAAATATTTTACAAAAGGAAATCAGTACAAAGGTTTAATGAATATGATCAGCTCCAATTACAACTGGAATAAATATTTTATTCAATATAATGGCAGTTTACTGAATACAACAGGCGCACAGTCAAACACTGTTTTTTTAAGAAGCTATGTTGATGGTGGAAAAAGTATTAATAAACTTAAAGTAGGGTACAGGCAAGAGAATGAGCGTAATAAAATGAATGTGGCGGGAATTGACAGTTTGATGTCAAACAGTTTTGGTCATGACAAAGCAGGAATTTATTTCACATCGGCTGATACGGGTAAATGGTCGTATAAAGCAGAAGCATCACGCAGATGGGACTATCGGCCTAGTGATAATAATCTTAAACTTGCCACTACTGCCGACCAGGCCGATGCTGATGTTGCATTTATTGCAGGCAGAGGAAAGAGAATTACTTTAGGCAGTACGTACAGAACCATTCTGGTAAACAGAAAAGAAATAACGACACAAAAAAAGGACGAAAGCTTTCTTGGTAAATTAGAAATAGCATTGCAGTTTTTAAATGGTGGAATAACAAGCAATACCTATTATGAGGTAGGTGCCGGACAGGAACAAAGACAGGCTTATTCCTTTATTAAAGTTGCAGCAGGTGCCGGTGTTTTTGAATGGAACGACTATAACGGTAATGGTATTGCCGAACTGAATGAATTTGAAGTTGCTGCATTTCAGGATAGAGCAGAGTATATAAAAATATTTACACCAACAAACGACTATGTCAGAATTCAAACCAATCAGCTAAGTGAAGTGATTGGTGTCAATCCTTCGGCATTCATAAAAAACAAACAGGGTAAAACCAAACTGATAAACCGGTTTGCCTTGCAGTCGGCATTACGATTTGACAACAAACTGCTTTCCGGAAAATGGGCAGACGGACTGAATCCTTTCGGTTACAACATTAACGACACATCTTTACTCATCACCAACTCTACTTTGCGAAACACATTATTTTTTAATCGCAGTTCATCGGTGTTTGCTGCCGATTTTAATTACGATAATATCAGCAATAAAAGTTTACTGGCCAACGGCACAGAAGGCAGAAACCTGACTTCATGGTTGTTAAACACACGTACATATTTTAAAAGAGTGTATGGTGTCACAACAGCGTTGAAATATGAAACCAAGCAAAACAGTTCGGTTTTTACAAATAGAAATTATGAAATTGCAGGATATGCCATCGAGCCACGCTTTAGTGTGCAACCGGGAACAGTTTTCAGAACTACACTCATCTACAAGTATCAGGACAAACAAAATGTAATTGAATTGGCTAATGAACATGCAACAATCACTACCATAGGTGCAGAGTGCAAATACAGCAGCTTTAAAAATGGTGTTGCCTCTTTAGGAGTGAATATAATCAGTATTGGATACAATGCTGATGTCAATTCGCCATTAGCTTTTGAAATGCTTGAAGGTCTTAAGAAAGGAAGAAATTATACATGGGAAATAAGCCTTCAGAAAAATCTTACAGGCAACCTGCAAATCAATATTGGTTATAACGGACGCAAGCCGCAGGGCGATAAAATTATTCATACTGCCAATGTGCAGGCAAGAGCAATTTTCTGATGAAAAGTTATTTCAGAACCACCGGAGTTGAAGCAATCAGGTTTCCTTCGCAATAGGCCTCAACAGTATATTTTCCGGGGCTGAAGGCAGTTCCTTTTTCCCAGTAAACACACATATTCATTTCGCGGTTCTCATAGTCAAACGACTCTTTTAAAGAATACAACGAAGTCTGACCGGCAATAGTGAATGTTTCAGTGTTATTGGTCATCACCACACCATCAGGGCTCATAATCTTAATATAAATATCTTTTGATCCTGATGTGGTTACGGTGTTTTCAAGTATCGTAAAACAGGTTTTTATCTTTTGTGTGGAAGAGGCTTTGTTGGTTTCTAACTCCTTACCACTGCTCTTATATTTTACTCCTGATGCTTTAATGGAAGTAGTCCTGAGTACTGATGCGGCAGCAACTCGTTTTGTCAGCGTTGAATTTTCAAGAGCTAATGCAGTAGATTTATTTTTTTCTACTGTAATCATGTCATTCAGCGACTCATTTTGTGAAGCTAATGCAACATTGGCATTTCGCATGGAGTCTAACTGTGCAACATACACCTGATTCATTGATCTCAGTCGTTCTAATTCTTCTCGTGCAACCTTCAACTGTGTAGCATCACCCGACTCAATCATCCTTCTGATTTGCGCCATTTTGCTTTTAATCTCTTCGTCCTTGCTAAGCAACTGAGCCTGCAGACTTGAGTTCTCCTGATTTATTTTTTCAAACTCTGCTTTTACCTGTTGCAACTCTGCTGACAAGGCATCACGCTCGGCAGAAGTATTGTCAAGAGTACGGGTCACCTCTTCCAAATGACTCTTTTTATCAAAAAACTGATACAACAACAATCCGTTAACCCCCAACAATATGGTGATTACAATAAATACGAGTGCTCTGCGTGAGTTTTGCTCACGGTTATCTGCTTTGGTATGTTCATTCACTGATTCTTCCATCTATCTGAAATGGGTTGTTAAACGGTGCAAAATAATGTAATTAGATTTTATAAGCAAGTAAAAAGGATGAAATATTGTGTGTTTCTACGTAAAATGGCATTTTGGAGTTTCTTTGGCCACCGCTCATTTTCACTTTTTTATTCGGCAGACCTTACATTTTTTAAACAAAAGCATATATTTACTTCTTGATTTAAAACCGCCACAAGTGATAAAAGATTTCTTTAAATTGTTCTTCCCCGACAACTGTCCGGGCTGTGGACAAAGCTTTTTGAGAGGCGAAAAGCATGTTTGCCTGCAATGTTTATACGGGCTTCATAAAACGCAATATCATAATGACCCGGAAAATCCTATTGCAAAAAATTTCTGGGGCAAGACTGATTTTGTAGCCGTCACAGCAGTTTATTTTTTTCAGAAAGGTCAGGTGCTGCAAAGACTTTTACATCAGCTAAAATACAATGGATGTAAAGAAATTGGCATCATGTTAGGCAGACAAATGGCTATTGAGTTGTTTCAGGCTTCAGCATTCAGCAATGCAGATATTATTATTCCTGTCCCCCTTCACCCCGGAAAACTTTTGCAGAGAGGCTACAATCAAAGTGAGATGATTGCCTTAGGAATAGCTGAAAATTGGCAGAAAGAAGTTCATACAGCAACCTTGAAACGAAAAAAATACACGCAGTCGCAAACACATAAAGCACGCTATGAAAGATTTGAAAATACAGAAAGTGTATTTGAACTTGACGATGCAAAGCCTTATGAAAACAAACATGTTTTATTGGTTGACGATGTAATCTCAACAGGCTCAACCATCATTTCATGTGCAGAAGCTTTTTCAGGTATTAACGGTTGTAAAATATCCATGGCTTCTGTTGCTGCTCCTCATCGTTGAATTTCTGATATTTGCACGGAATTTTTAGGAATGTCAGAGGCCATAGTTATAGATACTACACTAAGCAAACAAGAAAAGTATGCACAGCTTTTACCACAGGCAGAAGCATTGATTAAGGGAGAGGTAGATGCTGTTGCCAATGCTGCCAATATATGTGCCATGCTCAAGCAGGTTTTTGGTTTTTTTTGGGTAGGATTTTATTTTGTGAAAAAACATGAAGGAAAACAACAGTTGGTGTTAGGTCCTTTTCAGGGGCCTGTGGCATGTACACGCATTGAATTGGGAAAAGGAGTGTGTGGTGCAGCATGGCAACAGAAAAAAACTATTGTAGTGCCTGATGTAAATAATTTTGATGGACACATTGCATGCAGCTCGCTGAGCCGCTCCGAAATAGTAGTTCCTGTTTTGAAGCATGATGTTGTTGCTGTTATTGACATTGACAGCGAACACCTGAATCATTTTGATGAAACAGACAAGTATTACCTGGAAAAAATAAGCTCACTTTATTCAGAAACATTTTCCTATGCCGCTGAATAAAATAATTTCTTTTAAAAGTATTTTTCTTTGGACTGCCGTACTCCTAATGTTAGGTGCATGTGCTTCTGTTGTAGCACCTACGGGAGGAAAAAAGGATGAAACACCTCCAAAGCTCAAAGTGGTAGTCCCTCCTGAGCAAACAGTAAATTTTAATGGTGAAAGAGTAGTGTTTACTTTTGATGAGTACATTCAGTTACTTGACAAAGACAAGCAGTTAGTCATTTCGCCAATTATCGAGCCTGCGCCAACATTTGAAGTTAAAGGTAAAAAGCTGACAATTACTTTTAAGAAAAAGTTAAAAGAAAATACTACTTATACCATTAACTTCGGCAATGCCATTGCCGATTTGCATGAGTCGAATCCATTGGCAGGATTCAGATACGTTTTTTCTACAGGCACCTATGTTGATACACTTTTTGTTAAAGGAAATGTAGTGTTTGCGGAGAATCTAAAAAGTGAAAAAGGTATTCTCGTAATGCTTTATACATTGGACGATGATTCGCTGCCCTATAACAATCCACCTTCTTATTTTACCAGGACTGATGAAAGCGGAAATTTTTCAATAAAAAATATTGGACAAGGTCCGTATAAAATCTTTGCATTAAAGGATGCTGACAACAACTATAAATTCAATCAGTCTGATGAATGGATTGCCTTTGATAAAACTCCTGTAAGCGGAGGCGACTCTACACCTGTAAATTTAAGAATGTTTAAAGAAGCCGATAAGAAAGTTTACGTTAAAGAATCAAAGACAATTAACGCTTTTGCATTTAGTGTTTTGATGAACAGACCTGTTGGCGTATTAAATATTGAACCACTTCAGACAGCAGACAATATCAAATTAACAAACCGCAGTAAAACTAATGACACCTTGGTTGTGTGGTTGAAAGATTCCATCAGCGATACGTTAAGTTATAAACTATCAAGCGAAAATAATTGGACTGATACATTGACAATATCAAAACCGCCAAAAGCACTCAGAGGGCACTTAAAACAAACCATCAGCTTGCTTTCAAGTACAAATATTTATCCCGGTAATGATGTGTTACTTAAAACAACTATACCTGTTGCTTCAGTTAACAAAGAAAAAGTATTGTTGAAGCGTGATAGCACTACAGCACAACCTTTTGAAATTGCTTTTTTTGATTCTGCATCATCATTCATTACAATTAAAGCAGGAACTATTGAAAAGAGCAATTGGAATTTAACTTTACAGCCGGGAGCGGTAACAGATATTTACGGCAACAAAAATGACACAACCAAACTAAATTTTCATACCAATGAATTTACCGACTATGGCAGTGTAAAAATTAAAGTAGATGGTTTATCGGGAACAAACTATATACTGCAGGTGGTTGACGAAAAAGACATGGTCATTTCAGAAAAATATATAGGTGGTAATGGAAGTTATTTATTTGAAAGAATGCTTCCTTCAAAATGCAAGATTCGTATTATTAATGATGCCGATGGAAATAAAACTTTTACAACAGGAAATTATCTTTTAAAACAATTGCCTGAGCTTGTATATTACTATAAAGAAACACTAACATTACGAGCTAACTGGGATATTGAAATAAATTGGAACATTAAAGAAATAAAACAATGACAGAACAACAACGAATTGATTCAGGGAAAGCACCGGAGCCTGTAGGGCTTTATCCACATGCAAGACGTGTAGGAAATTTATTGTTTTTATCAGGTGTAGGTCCGCGAGAAAAGGGCAGCAAAAAAATTCCCGGTGTGGAGCAGGATGCCTCAGGTAACATTGTACAATATGATATAGCTGAACAATGTCATGCAGTATTTAAAAATGTAAGATACATTCTGGAAGACTCAGGCAGCAGTTGGGATAAAATTATTGATGTAACTGTTTTTCTTACCAACATGAAAGATGATTTTCAGATTTACAATAAACTATGGGCAGAATATTTTAAAGAGAATCCTCCGTGTCGTACAACAGTTGAGATAAATTGTCTGCCAACACCAATAGCTATTGAATTGAAAGTTATAGCCACCATCTGATTATGTATCTCATTACAGGTGCTTCCGGCTTGGTTGGTTCACAACTTGTCTTTGATCTGATTTCCATGGGCAGATCTGTTAGGATTTTGTTGCGTAAGTCATCGTCCACAGTGTTAATCAAAAAAAAGTTTAAGTCATCGCCTGAGCTTTTTGATAAAATACAAATTGCTTATGGTGATGTGTTGGATATTTTCAGTATAGAAGATGCGCTGCAGGACTGCACGCATGTGTTTCACTGTGCAGCAATGGTGTCTTTTAATCCGCAAAAGCGGAAAGAAATGTATAAAGTCAATGCTGACGGAACTGCCAATGTGGTAAATGCCTGTTTGGAAAAAAGAAATATTAAATTGGGCTTTGTAAGTTCTGTTGCAACATTAGGTCGCGGCACACAACAGATGATCAATGAAAACGATTGGTTTAATCAGAATGAAAAAAACAGCTATTACGCTATAAGTAAATATGCTGCAGAAAGAGAAGTGTGGCGAGGCATAACTGAAGGATTAAATGCTGTCATTATTAATCCGTCTGTAATATTAGGTGATGGTAACTGGCGGTCCGATTCATCATCATTGTTTAACACCTTGTACAGCGGACTGAAGTTCTATACTCAAGGCGTTTCAGGTTTTGTTGATGTGAAAGATGTTAGCCGTAGCCTGATAAGTTTGACAGAAAGTGAAATATCAGGTGAGCGTTTTATCATATCATCAGAGAATAAATCTTACGAATGGTTGTTTAAGACAATGGCAAAGGGTTTAAACATAAAACCACCAACCATAAAAGCAGGAGTTTTTCTTTCCCAATTGGCCTGGAGGTTAGAGTGGCTTAAATCTGTTTTTACAGGAAAACCGTCTTTAATCACCAATGAAACTGCATATACATCACAGCAGATTTACAATTACGATAACAGTAAAATCACTGAACAACTCAATTATCGTTTTATTCCCGTTGAGGAAACAGTAGATCGGGTTTGCAAAATATTTATCGCACAAAAGCAATAAAGTCCATAGGCTCAAAAGAGTTTACTCCGGCCTGCCGAAGCATGGTAACCAACTGACCACGGTGGTAGGTGCTGTGATTAAAACAGTGCATGATTATTTCTTCCAAAGGTGTTTGATGATCTATCCCCTTAGTATTCTTATAGGATATGATTTTTTTAAAATCCTCATCATTCAGATTAGAAATGTAGTTAATCCATTCCTGAGAACTTTCAATAAGCAGTTTTGAAAACTCATTTAAGTCGCCTTTAAAATCTTTGCTCGGAGGCCAGGAATATGGTTTGTTTTGAATGCGCATAATCCAGGTATGCTGCGAGTCATAGATATGATAAATTGTTTTACGCACGGTATTGAAACTGCTTTTCATTTCTGTATCTGCAACAGTTTCTCCTGCACTCACTATGGCATTGGTAATTCTTTGGTTAGCCCATTTATTATAATTGGCATATCGGAGCAATAGATTTCCACTCATGATTTTTAAAATAAATTTGAATCAAATATAATATTAACAGAAATAGTATTAATTTTATTCCCAAAGATTATCAGATATGATTATCAAACCACCATCACCGCAACAACTTTCGGAATATTATCAAGGCTACTTAAAATATCTTCCGGAAGAAGACATGCTGCTCACACTAAAAACAGCTACTGATGAAATGGAAAGTATGCTGGAGCAAATTCCTGTCAATAAAGAAACATTTAGTTACGCACCCGGAAAATGGATGCTGAAAGAAGTTATTGGTCATCTGTGTGATACAGAAAGAATTTTAACCTATCGTGCATTATGTTTTGCACGTAATGACAAGACAGAGTTGCCGGGTTTTGATGAAAACGAATATGTGGCAAACGGAAATTTTAAGACAAGAGCAATGCACAGCATTGGCATTGAATATCTTATTGTGCGCGAAGCTTCGTTAGCATTATTTAATTCGCTTGACGCTGCCGATTTTGATAAAACAGGAACTGCTAATCAAACAAAATATTCTGTAAGGCACATGCTCTATTTCTGCATTGTACATCAACGTCATCATTTTAATATTATCCGCGAAAGGTATTATCAATAGCCTTAGGCTAAACCTGTTTTTTTAGGACAATACGGAAAGTGGTTCCATTATTAGGTTCAGAATTTTTTACAAAAATGTGTCCGTTATGATACTCTTCAACAATTCTTTTACTCAATGAAAGCCCTAATCCCCAACCACGGGTTTTAGAAGTGTAACCGGGCTTAAAAACTGTTTTAAATTTTGATTTGGGAATACCTTTTCCACTATCGGCAATATCTATATATACAAACTGCAACTGATCGGTAATCATAACATCAATTTTTCCTTCGCCATCCATAGCATCAACAGCATTTTTGAAAAGATTTTCAAGTACCCATTCAAATAGTGGAATGTTTAATGGCGCAAGAACCTGATGTGGCTGTGCTTTGTTGAGACTAAAAATTACCTTACTCGATGTGCGTGAACGTATATAGGAAATAGTGTTTTCTATAACCATATAAACATCTTCCTTTCGGAGTACCGGTGCTGATCCTATTTTTGAAAAACGTTCGGTTATGGTATTTAATCTTGCAACATCTTTTTCAAGTTCTTCCACATGATTCTGATCTTGTGCCGTTGACTTAAAATATTCTATCCATGCCATGAGGCTGCTTAGGGGTGTTCCCAGCTGATGTGCAGTTTCTTTTGCCATTCCCACCCAAACCTGATTTTGTTCTGCTTTGCGCGAAGTGCTGAATGCCAGATAACTTACTAATAAAAACAAAGCAATAATTGCCAATTGAAAATACGGGTAATAGCGAAGTTGATACAATAAACCGGAATCTTCATAATAAATAAAGTTTTTCTGATTGTTGGCAAAAGCGATTTCAATAGGCTCATGTCTTTCTTTCATTTGCAGGAGCATTTCCTGAACATATTGCGTGTCATTAACTTTTGCCGTATCAAGATTGATGTGCGATAAAATATTTCCACTCTCATCGGTTAAAATAGCCGGTACAGTATTGTTATCCTGCAAAACCATGAGCGAAAAACTGATGTCGCCTGCTTCGACAGAAATATTGGCAAGTTGCTTGGATGCTTCTGCCCAGAGCTGAACTTTTTTACGCTCTTCTTCGCTTAACTTTTTTACTAAATTATTGGTGTACCACAATGACAATAGCCCTATGAGTATGGCTGAGGCCAAAAGCAAAAGCTTCCATTGTTGTTTTTGTGTGTAAATATTCACCCCTTTTAAAATAAATCGTACTTACAGTTCAGGTAAAAGTCTATCTATATTCGGATGAATTAATTGGATTACAGGTGCAATAATACTTCTTTTCTTTCAAAATAACAGCAATTCTTTTTACAAAAAATTAAAAGTGATGCAACCCTTACCCCTACTTTTGCATCTTTAAAGATAATAGCAGAAATGCTCAATGAACAAATCATACAAGGTTGTAAAGACAAACAAGGCAGCGCACAACGTCAGCTTTATGAACTTGTGGCAGGACGCATGATGGGAGTTTGCCTCCGTTATGCCAAAGATGATGAAGAGGCTAAAGACTTGTTGCAGGAAGGGTTCATTAAAGTGTTTCAGCAGATTGACGCCTTTAGAGGCGAGGGTTCTTTTGAAGGTTGGATTAAAAAAATCTTTATTAACACAGCGTTAGAGAGCATAAGAAAAAAGAAATTGCTTACGCAACCGCTGGAAGATGAAGAAGATGCAAGTGACAATTTTCTGATTCAGGAAAATAAACTGGAAGCCAAAGAGTTGCTTCAGATGATCAGAAAGTTGCCCGATGGTTACAGAGTGGTTTTCAACCTGTATGCTATTGAAGGGTTTAATCACAGAGAAATTGCACAGCAGTTGAATATTACAGAAGGAACCTCAAAGTCACAGTATGCTCGGGCAAGACAATTTTTGCAGAAAATGCTGACAGAAGAAAAAGTAAAATAATTATCCGCAAAGGATTGAAAATGAAAGAAGATAAAAACATAGAACAGATTTTTAAAGATGCGTTCAGCAACTTTGAAGTGCCTGTTGATTCTTCTTTATGGCAAGGAATAGAAAATTCATTACCTGCAAATCCTACTCCTTTAACAAAGGTGTCATTTTTAGCAAAACAAGCTGCATATCTGAAAATTACAGGTGCAGTCATTGCTGTTGCCACTGCCGTTACAGCGGTGTTATATTTTTCAAATAAGAATGAAAAAGGTACTGTACAAAACGCAGTTCATATAAATAACGAAACCGCCAAAGCAGTTGAAGTAGCAACACAGAAAAGTGTGAAACAAACCACTGAAACAACTTCAAAGTCAGAAAAAATAAATACGCCTGAAGAGCCAAAAACTAAAAAGCCTGCAATTGTTGCACCTGATAAGACTGAGCAATCAGACAAAGTTGTTGAAAATAAATCTACTCCGATTAATACTGTTCCGGCTACTGAAGTGGAGGCAATTATACAGCAACCACAGACAGATAAACAAATGATATCCGGCCCCAAAACCAATGTAGCTGCTGAGCCAACAAAAGAAACTGAGGTTAAGAAAACAGAAATGAAGAAGCCCGAAGCCAAAACATCAGTCAGCACAGAAAGTAAAACATTACCTTTGCCCGGTCTTGGCAACATGGTTTTTACACCCAATGGCGATGGCATAGGAGATTGGTTTGAGTTTGATGACAGCAATCTGAGTGAAGTGTCTGTTAAGATTTATTCACTAAAAGGATATAAATTGGTGAGTGAGTGGCACACACACGGTGGCAGATGGGATGGCAATCTTCAAAACGGAAATCCTGCCGAAGAAGGAATTTATTTGGTGATGATTCAGGCCAAAGGAATTGATCAGACTAATTATAAAAACACAATAAAACTGCAATTAAGAAGAAATTAAAATAAACAAAGTATAAAAACTAAACATCAAATAATCATGAGTAAACTTTTAGCCAGATTAACAGCATTGATGCTGGTAGCAACAATGTTTGTACCTGTCATCAGTAAGGCATCACACCTTGCTGCAGGGGATATTTATTATACCTACACAGGTACCCCAAATACGTTTTTGATAACGCTTCGTCTATACAGAGATTGTGCGGGTATCACCATGTCTTCGTCTGAAACAGTTTGCTACACTTCAGCATCCTGTAATATCAGTCAGTCTATTACCGTAAACTTAGTTCCCGGATCAGGACAACAAATTCCACCATCTCCTTGTGTGCCTTCAGCAGGTCCAACAACCTGTCAGGGCGGTACAGCTTATGGTATTGAAGAATATCTGTATCAGGCTGTGTTGGTAATGCCTGCACAATGTATTGACTGGAAATTCCAGTATGAAACATGTTGTCGTAATGGTAATATCACAACGCTTAATAATGCTGCTGGTATGGGTTTCTATCTGGAAACCACAATGAATAATCTTGATTATCCGACAAACAGCTCACCACACTTTAATACTATTCCTGTAACACAGTTTTGTGTAAACAATCAGTTCTATTTTGATCAGGGTGCTACTGATCCTGATAACGATTCAATAACTTATTCTCTTATCAATGCACAGGATGCATCCGGTGGTTGTCCTTGGACACCATTCGATCTTCAATACAATGCACCCTATTCAGGAGTATATCCTATTTCATCAGCTAATGGTGTTACAATGGATTTGTTGACCGGTGTAATTGCTTTTTTACCGAATTTATTACAGAATGGTGTAATTGCAGTTCGTTGTTTTGAGTACGACCGCATAACAGGGTTATTAAAAACAATCGGCAAGCGCGAAATACAAATCAATATCGTTTCAACTTGTACAGTAGTAACCCCCAGTTTCGACAGTGCACAGGTTGCCAGCGGTGTAAATATTGTTATTGATGGTATTAATAACGTTACTTGTGACGATACAACTTTTTATATTCAGGTAAATCCACCTGTACAATGCGGTTCAATCGTTCCTTCTGATATCCGATTCCTTGACCCCAGCGGACTTCCAAATCCTGTAACTTCAGCAGTAGGTATTAACTGTGTTAACGGTCTTACAGATTCAATAATGGTAACCGTACTTAACCCGATTCCAACGGGTACATCTTATATATTTACCAAAATAGGTAATGATGGAAACACTTTCCTGAGTGAGTGTGGCTCGCCTATGAATGAGTTCGACACTTTAACTATTAATCTTTATGATTCAGTTCCCTACGCCTTTGATGTAACAGACACATTGGATTGTACTTTCGATTCATTATTTATTGTGAGTAATCAATTGATTGACTGCTTCACCATAAGTGCAGATGGTTCGGACTTTACTTTGGTTGATGCTAACGGTACTCCAATTACGATTACCGGAGCAACTTGCTTGGGTACTAACGGTGGTCACTTTGGTACTACCTTCCTGATTACTACAGTTCCAACAACCAATGCCGCAGGACCATTAACCTTAATAGTCAATACCGGTAGTGACTTAAACACTATAGCCAATGGTTGCGGAACCATGGTATTACAGGATGATACTCTTGGAACGATTCAGGTTCGTAATAATATTACATTGAGTTTAGGTCCAGATATTACAGTTTGTGCCAGCGACCCTGCACCTGTTTTAAATGCAGGTAATCACCCCGGTGCAACTTTTGACTGGTTGCTCAATGGAAATTCTACAGGACAAACATCACAAACCATAACACCAACAGTAAGCGGAACATATATTGTAAATGTACAGTCCTCAGTTTCATGTTTTGGTAGCGATACAGTAGTGGTGAATCTGATTCCTTCACCTTCCGTAAACATAGGTAATGATATTACACTTTGCGCAAATGATCCTTTCCCAACATTAGATGCAGGCAATCCCGGTGCTACTTACCAGTGGTATCTTAACGATACATTAATTGCAGGTGCAACTTCACAACAATTTACACCTACAACTGCGGGTACTTACTATGTTGAAGTGAGCACAGGTGCTACATGCTTAGGACGTGATACAATTAATATTTCACAAGTACTTCAATTGAGCGTTTCTGTTAACGATCTTTCTTATTGTAGCGGTAATGCTGTTACGCTTCAGTCAACATCAGCCAACAGCGGTGTAAACTATGCATGGACTTTGAACGGTAATCCTATTGCAGGTCAAACAGGAGCATCTGTCCCTGTTACCGGCTCAGGCGTTTACGCAGTAACCATTTCAACAGGATCTTGTTCTGCAATAGATTCAGCTATAGTAACTGAAGTAGAACAGCCTACTGCATCATTATCTAATATTTCACAGTGCGATAATGTAACACTCCCTGTTCTGAATCCGGGATATGTGCCTTCTGCAGGTACTAACTCAGTATTCAGCTGGACATTAAACAACAATCCTGTTGGTGGAAATGATCAGACTTTAAATACTGCCACAACGGGTGCAGGTAATTATAATGTTACCATCACAAACACATCAAACGGATTTACTTGTACAGCTACTGCTTCAATGACGTTAACTATCAATGCAACACCAGCTGTTGAGATTGGAAATAATGTTACACAGTGTGCAGGTGCTACTCCGGCAACACTTGCTACAGCAAATGGTACGGGTAACACTTATCAATGGTCACTAAACAACAACATCATAGTTGGTGCTAATGATACAAGCATAACAGCAACTTCTGCCGGTACCTATAGTGTTTTAGTTACCAGTGCAGTTGGATGTACCAATACAGATAACGTAGTGGTTTCTATCAATGCATTACCAACTCCCGAAATTCATGACGAATTGCAGAAGTTAGATAGCGTACTTTTCTGTGCAACACAAAACCCTGCTCCGGTTTTAAGCTTAACAAGCAATGTGTTCATTCAAAGCTACAACTGGACATTAGATGGCAACAATTTATCTACCAATGCAAACGTAACAGTGGCTGCTATCGGTGAATATCAGGTAACAGTAATTGACTCTAATGGCTGTAGCAACACAGATGTTATCCGTGTAATTGAAGCACCATGTGACCTTGAAATATTTAACGTTATTACACCAAATAACGATGGTAAAAACGATGTGTTTGAGGTTAAGAATTTAATGGATTTCAAGACACGTAAACTTACAGTATTCAACCGTTGGGGTAAGAAAGTTTATAGTGCCGACCCATATAACAACGATTGGGATGGCGGCAATCAGGCTGCCGGAGTTTATTACTTTATTCTGGAGTATGACAATGGTATCAAATCCGGTGACAAAAAAGGATCGTTTAATATTATTCGTTAAGTTGCCGATAGTTTATAATTTTGCAGGAGCGTTCTTGAAAAGAACGCTCCTGTTTTTTTAATACTGTTGCAAATATTTTATGAAAGTAACCGATCATTTTAAGAAGTCAGACAAGACCTTATTTAGTATTGAAATTCTACCACCTTTAAAAGGGAAAAGCATTCAGTCTATTTTTAATGCAATAGACCCTTTGATGGAATTTAAACCTCCTTTTATTGATGTTACATATCACCGCGAAGAGTTTGTTTACAAAAAACGTGAAGGTGGTTATCTCGAAAAAATTTCAATAAGAAAGCGTCCTGGTACCGTTGGTATTTGTGCAGCCATCATGAATCATTATAAAGTTGATGCTGTCCCCCATATTATCTGCGGAGGATTTTCACGCGAAGAAACAGAGAACGCATTAATTGACCTTAACTTTTTGGGAATAGATAATGTTCTTTTGCTAAGGGGTGATTCGGAAAAACATGAATCGCATTTTACACCTGAGCCCGGTGGACATGCCTATGCTCTTGATTTGGTTGAGCAGGTAGTAAATATGAATTCAGGCACATTTTTAGATGATGATCTTAAAGGAGTAGAACCAACAAAATTTTGTATTGGTGTGGCCGGTTATCCCGAAAAACATTTTGAAGCACCAAACCTGAATACAGACATCTCTTTTCTGAAGAAAAAAGTTGATGCAGGAGCTCAGTATATAGTTACGCAAATGTTTTATGACAATCAGAAGTACTTTGATTTTGTAAACAAATGTCGCCAAGTAGGCATTAATGTGCCAATAATTCCGGGGCTTAAACCTATTTCAACGAAAAAGCAAACTGCTATCTTACCTAAAACTTTTTTTATTGATATACCTGATGACCTGATTCAGGAAATAGAAAAATGCAAGAGTGATGATGCCGTAAAGCAAGCAGGTATTGATTGGGCAGTGACACAAGCTAAAGAGCTTATAAAATTTGGTGTACCCTGTCTGCATTTTTATACAATGGGCAGTCCGGAGAATATCAGAAAAATTGCATCACAATTGTTTTAATGTTTCAGGTATCCATGTATAAGGCTGAAACTTTTAAACACGACAAGTGTTTATACCACAAACCCCACTCCGTTGAATAGGTTTTCGATTAAAGACATAGAAATTCTTACGGGAATAAAGCCGCATACCATTCGTATATGGGAGCAGCGTTATGGTATTATCAAGCCACAACGAACGGCAACCAATATTCGCTATTACACAGAGAACGATTTGAAACTGATGCTCAATGTTTCTTTGTTGAATAAGATGGGATTTAAGATTTCGAAAATAACCTGTCTTAAACCGAATGAAATCGAGCATAAAGTTTTGTCGTTAGTAGAACAAGCCAATGATGCTGATATTAACCTCAGTGCATTGTTGAATTGTATGGTCAGGCTTGATGAGGACACATTTGAACACCTGTTAAATAAATATCTGGAGACAAACGGACTGGAAACTACAATGACAAGAATTCTGTTTCCTTTTTTATACAGAATAGGATTGCTTTGGCAGACAGGCTCCATCACACCTGCTTATGAGCATTTTTTTACCAATCTTGTGCGCCAGAAAATTATTGCTGCAATAGACAAGCAAGTATTGACACCACTGCCTGATGCAAAAAGATTTTTACTCTTTCTGCCTCCAAACGAACCTCATGAATTAGGACTTTTGTATGCACACTATGTAATCAGACAACGTGGTCACAGATCAGTTTATATGGGGCTCAATTTACCGATTGAACATATCATTTGTGCTCACGAATGTTGTCAACCCGATTTTATTGTGACTACTTTAACATCTTGCATTAAGATTAACGCCATTGAAGAATTTATTGTACAGATTTCAAAGACATTTTCAAAAAGCAAGATATTACTTTCCGGTGCACAGGCAGTAAATAAAAGTTTACACCTGCCACAAAATGTTCAGATAATCTCTGACTTTGATGATTTTATTCAATACATTGAAAACAGGGTTAATTAATCAATACTTTATTTTATTCATTGCTGTAAAAAGTGTAGCTTTGTTTTAAATCCTAATAGAATTATGTTTATTCAACAATTATATACAAGTTGTCTTGCCGAAGCAGCCTATTATATTGAATCAGATGGGCAGGCTGCAATTATAGATCCCATTCGTGAAACAACACCTTATCTTTCACTATGCGAGCAGCGGCATTCTAAAATCACACATATTTTTGAAACACACTTCCATGCCGATTTTATCAGTGGCCATATAGATCTGGCAAAGCAAACAGGAGCAAAGATTGTTTATGGCCCTGAAGCAAACACCAACTATCCTGTTTATAATGCAAAAGATGGTGAAGAGTTCAAAATTGGAAAACTAACCATCAAAGCTATTCACACACCCGGACATACTTTAGAATCAACATGCTATTTATTACTCAATGAAAATAATCAACCACATTGTATTTTCAGTGGAGATACTTTGTTTGTAGGCGATGTGGGCCGACCTGATTTATTAGACGGAAGTGGTATTTCAAAAGAATTTTTAGCAGGTAAATTGTTTGATTCTTTGAATACAAAAATTAAAGTGCTGCCTGATAACGTAATTGTTTATCCGGCACATGGACCCGGATCTGCTTGCGGAAAAAATATTGGAAAAGAAACATGGAGTACCATAGGTCAGCAAAAACAATCCAACTATTATTTAAAAGAAAATAACAGAGAGGCCTTTATTAAAAACCTGACAACGGGCATAATGCCACCACCCATGTATTTTTTTGAAGATGCCCGAATCAACAAACAAGGTTATCAACCTATAGACGAAGTGGTGTTGCGAAATGCCAAACCATTGTCAATAGAAAAATTTAAAGAACACATTCAGCAAGGAGCATTACTACTCGATTC
Source organism: Bacteroidetes bacterium UBA6661 (assembly GCA_002455375.1). GTDB lineage: Bacteria > Bacteroidota > Bacteroidia > AKYH767-A > OLB10 > OLB10. The sequence continues at coordinate 9,992 of DKKR01000076.1, read as the reverse complement.
AAGAAATGCCGATGATTTTGAGAAAGGGTTTATTCCTGATGCAGTAAATATTGGGCTCAATGGTCAGTTTGCCAACTGGCTTGGGACATTAATTCCCATAAAGCAAANNGGAATAGAAAGTTGGAAAAATAACGGACAGGAATTTCATACCATCAGTTCTGTTGATGCAGCTACATTTACCAATTTGCTAAAGACAGGACAATATATTGCTTTAGATGTACGAAAGCCCGGTGAGTATGAGTCATCACATGTAAAAGATTCAGTCTTTGTGTCGTTAAGTGACATTCCACAACACTACAATAAGCTGGATAAATCAAAAACGTATCTGATTTATTGTGGTGGAGGTTATCGCAGTATGATAGCGGCATCGTTGCTTAAAAAGAATGGTTTTGAAAATATAGTTAATGTATATGGAGGCTTTGGAAAGATTAAAGATTGCAGCATATCATTAGAAACTTCACAACCTGTGATGTGAATACAGTTCATGAAATTACAGCATCCAATACAAATGTGCTGATAGATTTTTATGCCGATTGGTGCGAACCATGTAAGTGGCTTAATCCTGTTTTGGAAGAGTTAAAGCAACAGCTTCCCGACTTATATATCCATAAAATCAATATTGACCAATTTACTGAAGAGGCTGCTGCATTTGAAATAAAGAGTGTACCTGTGCTGATACTTTTTGTTGACGGAAATCAGGTATGGCGTATGAATGGATTCAAATATTCTAAAGAATTAGCTAAAGAATTAAAGGAGTTTTTAAAAGCCTGAAATCTTACATTAATAGCTGTTGAAAACATTTATTTTTTAAAGTGTAGATTGTCTAACATCTGTTTCACTACATGTAATTTTACAATCAAACGAAAACATGTCAAAGAAGAATATAAAATTTACAAAAACACAACTTGAAAAGTTAAAACAAGAACTTCTTCAGGTCTTTCTGCAACACCCACGTGCTACCTTTAATCCAAAACAGGTTTGGCGCAAAGCAGAAATAAATTTGCCCGAAGAATATATTTCAGTCGTGTTGCTTGCTAATAAACATTATTTAGATGAAACAATACAATCTTTAATTTTAGAATTGTATGAAGAAGGAGAATTGCTGGAGGTTCAACAGTTTCGTTATAAGTTATTACCGGCAGAAAGGTTTATTGAAGGAAACATACAGGTAACTTCCAAAGGCGAAGGTTATGTAATGAACGATGGCTTTGAAGAAGACATACAGATTCCATCACATCTCATGTCAAATGCATTGAATGGCGACAGAGTTAAAATTAGTTTATTAGCTCATCGCGAAGGTAAAAGACAACAAGGAGAAGTTGTTGAAGTTATCAGTCGATGCAGAACGCAATTTGCCGGTACTATACAACACTCGGGCAGTTATGCATTTGTAGTATGCGATGATTCTAAAATGCATGTAGATATTTTTATTCCCGGAAAACAACTCAACGGTGCCCGTAATGGCGATAAAGTAATTGCAGAGATAACATTATGGTCTGCCGATGCCAGCAACCCCGAAGGAAAAGTAATTCGGGTATTAGGTGCTCCAGGCGAACATACTGCAGAAATGAATGCCATCATAGTTGAGTATGGACTTCCGGAATCTTTTCCTGATGAAGTAGAAAAAGAGACATTAAAAATTTCTGACACAATTTCAAAAGAAGAAATTAAAAAACGGAAAGACTTCAGAAATGTTACCACTTTTACGATTGACCCCGTTGATGCAAAAGATTTTGATGATGCATTAAGCATTCAGCAATTGCCTAATGGCAACTGGGAAATGGGTGTTCATATTGCTGATGTTTCACATTTTTTAAAACCGGGAAGTGCAATGGATGAAGAAGCTTTTAACAGAGCAACTTCTATTTATTTAGTTGACAGAGTTATCCCTATGCTGCCCGAAAAACTGTCAAATATGGTTTGCTCGCTTCGTCCTAAAGAGGAGAAACTTTGTTTTTCAGCCGTTTTCGAAATGAATGATAAAGCAGAAGTTTTGAATGAGTGGTTTGGCAGAACAGTGATTTATTCCGATCATCGTTTTACCTATGAAGAAGCACAACAGGTTATAGAAACCGGGGAAGGCCCGTTTGTAAAAGAAATTGAGATTTTTCATCGTTTGGCTCAGCTACTTCGCAAAGAGCGCCACCGTAAGGGGGCAATAAGTTTTGAAAAAACAGAAGTAAAATTCAGGCTTGATGAAAAAGGAAATCCGGTAGGCATATTTCTTAAAGAGAGTAAAGACTCCAATAAGCTGATAGAAGAGTTTATGTTGCTTGCCAACAGACATGTGGCAGAATTTATTGGCAAAGGCATTGCAAAAGGTAAAAAAGATAAAACGCAAAAAACTTTTGTTTATAGAATTCATGATGTGCCGGTTGAAGAGAAATTGAACGACTTTAAAACTTTTGCAGCACAGTTTGGCTATAGGATAAGTACTGCATCAGGAAAAGAGACTGCTCATTCACTCAACAAAATGTTGAAAGAGGTAGAAGGAAAAAAGGAACAAAGCATGATTGAGCAATTGGCAATCCGAAGTATGGCTAAAGCTATTTATTCTACAGAAAATATTGGTCATTATGGATTGGCGTTCGACTATTATACACACTTTACATCTCCCATCAGGCGCTATCCTGATGTGATGGTTCACCGATTGTTGGATTATTATTCTAATGGCGGAAAAAGTGTGTCGCAACAAGAGTATGAAGAAAAATGCCGTCATTGTACAGAGCGTGAAATTAATGCAGCCGATGCAGAACGTTCTTCAATTAAATACAAGCAGGTTCAATACCTTGCAGCACGAAAAGATGAAATTTTTAAAGGAGTAATTTCCGGTGTCACAGAATGGGGTCTTTATGTTGAGTTAGAAGAGAATAAGTGTGAAGGCATGATCAGGCTTCGTGACCTGAATGATGATTACTATGAATACGATCAGAAAAACTTTTGTATTGTGGGACATCGCTCCCGAAAAAAGTATTCGTTGGGTGATGAGCTGATGGTGGTGATAAAAAGCACAGATATTATTAAGAAGCAGGTTGATTTTATGATCTATGACGAAAACCGATTACATGAAATTTCACCATTTAAAAGAAGTGACAAAAAACGGTTTCCACCGGCAAGCAAGTTTAATAATAATAAAAAGAAAGGTAAAAAACGGAGATAGAAACTTATTATTTCAAAGTCACCTGAAATGCTGGGGGCTTTGAGAGTAGGGAGTAAGTGTTAGTCACATCCTCTTCTCTCGCACACAACGCTATCCGTCAGACGAGGACGAATGGGGAACTTTGAAAGTAGGGAATATTCCAAAACGGCATAGCAAAACACTCTCTGTAATATTGCGTTTTGGAATACAAAATTAATGGCAAAAACAAATTATTCACAAGATAGAAAATCACTTTGTGCATTGCTTGTTGAAGCAAGAGAAGCAGCGAGGTTGACACAAAAACAAGTTGCCGATACTGGAGTTGTCAGCCAAAGTGAAATTTCTGNNAATTGAAAATGGTCAACGAAAAGTTGAACATGTTGTTCTTTTGAAACTTGCCGAACTGTATGGAAAAAACATCAGCTTTTTTATTCCAAAGAAGAAATCAAAATGATATTTATCTATGGCTGGAACAAAAACTGAAAGTATTATCAACGGACTCAAAACGGAAATTGTTAAAGTAGTTTCAGAAAAGCTGAGTGCCGAAGCAAACAGTTCTCACGATGTCGCTATCGCTTGGAAAAAGAAACAAGATGATGCAGTTGAAGCAATAAAAGATTTATTGGCTAAACATCTTACTGATTCCAAAATAATTTCACCTAAAGCAAAGAGCACTTACCCAGACATAAAAATTGTAAATGCCGAAGGTGCGTTTGCTATTGACATAAAAGTTAATGAAGATTCAAAAAATCCATGGTTTGATATGGCACGGCTTGATACAATGCTTGAAAGTAGAATTGATAAGTATATTGAGGAATGGGAATTAGTAATCAAGTTTAGAAATACAGATGGAAAATTTATTAAAGCATTCTTCAACCTTTTCAGAGAAGTTGTAGGTTATAATAAATATTCTGAAGGCATAAAGTATAGACCTTATGATGGTAAAGTAAGACCTAAAACTTGGGCTGATTTTGATAGTGATAAAACTTATTGGAATACTAAAGAGGAATTCTTGGTTGGAATTGAAAAGTCAATTAAATACAGATGGAAGTCAAACATTTCAAAACACTTGGTTGCAAAACTGAGTGAAGTAGAAAAGGAAGAGTTCAAGAAACTCTTTGATAAACCAATTGAAATTCCTGAGGAACCAGATGATGATGAAAACGGAAGTTTGGACTTGTTTGGAAAGATGGGAAATTAAACATGCTCAGAGAATAATGTTTGCACTTCCATTTTTCTCCTTGTTGCACCTTGCAACTTGTTGAAGTTTCCCTGATAATGTTCAACCATATTAAAAGTTTTTGGAGAAACTTCCTTCAATTCATCCAGTGAAAATATTTTGTGTTCGGTAAAGCAAAGTGTCATGTATGCTTTTTCAATTTGCTTCCTTGGAGTTCCGTTTGATTTTGGTTTCGCAACAGATTCTCTCTCGTAAAAGTGTGAACCGTGCAAGTCAGTTTGAATCATTGAAAGATTTTTCTCTGCTATGTCAACATACTTCTTGTCAAGTTCTGTAATGACGTAATTCCTGTTTAAGAGCTTCGCACCGATAGCTGTTGTTCCTGAACCACCGAATGGGTCAAAGATTAAATCACCTTCGTCAGAAAAAATCTTGATAATTCTTTCCATCAATTTTGTCGGCAACTGACAAGGATGTTGGTCTCTGTCTTTTTTGTGTTTAATACGATGAACATCTTTCCAAACATCAGTCAATAATTCTTTTCTGTCGTTTCCAATTTTTTTTCTCTTGCTAATACAAGAGCCACGCAAGCAATATTCTCTTGAATCAATTTGCTTATCAGTTCCCAAATTCACTTTTGGTTTTGCTCCCGCTTTTGTGAAATACAAGAGTGAATAATGTGCAGGCAAAAATTTTCCAGCAGGTGTAGAAAGGGCATCCCATACAATCCAGTTTTGAAAAATCATTTTGTCTGCAAGAAAATTGAAATGATAAACTGACCACTTCGGAATGTTCAGCACAAACAATGCTCCGCCTGGTTTAAGGTTGTTATACATTCCCAACAACCATTCGTTGCACCAGTCAATGTATTTGCGTTCCTCCAAATCATCTTGGTAGGTAGAATAATTTTTTGCAAGGTTGTAAGGTGGGTCGGCAAATACAACATCAAAAACTCCATGAGGATTTTTCTTGTGCAACTCATTCAAGTAGTCAATACAACTTTGATGAACTACTTTATTTTTTTCAAACTGAATTAGTTTTCCGTTTTTGTAAGCAGGCAAAGTGTTTTCCTTCAACTGTAAGTTGAATTTTGATTTGGTTTGATTCACTTGTAAAACATTTTTCCCTTCTGAAAGCAATGCCAAAATTCTTTCAGTTAACTCCGCAGGAATTTTATTTGCTTTGGAAACTGCAATCTCATTGAAACTCCAAACATCTGAAATTGCACTGCCCAAAGGGTTTATCAAATGTTTTTTTCCTCCCCAATCTTTTGTTGTGTTTCCGCAAGCTGAACAATTTTCGTAAGGCACTCTCACAAATTTTGTGTTCAGTTCAAAAGGAGTTGTATTCTTCTTAGATTTACTTTTCAAATACATCAACAAACCGATATGAGCATTCGGCAATTCATCTTTTGACTCTACTGCCTTAAACTCGCAAGCAATCCAATATTTGAAAAGAAAAGAAAAGTCGTCTTGCTTTTTGTCACTCAAATACTCTCCGAAATAGGAGAGGTAGTTGGGCAAACCATAAACGAAAATCAGCCCTCCATCTTTGAGTTGAAAACAACATTTGTCAATCAATGAAAGTGTTTGCTGAATAAAAATATCTGCTTCACTTATGATAGAATGTTTTCCGATTTGGTCTGCACCAAAATTTGTTTTTAAAATAACTGCATCAAACAAAGTATAAGATTTCAAAGAAGATAGTTTCGTTTCAGAAACTTCTGTGAAATTGGCTAACTGATGCAAAAAATTCTTTTTCATTCTACTTTTTCGGTGATGGTGCAAATATAATAAATATTCCAAAACAGAATATTGTTTTTGTGCCAAAAGTTATTCACAACTACAATTTATACGTTTAGATTCCAAGCTTTGATTGCAAGTTCAGCAAGAATATTTTGCCTCTCCTCAATTTCTTTTACCGTCCAATCAGCATAGTTGTTTAATTGAGAAGTAATTTTAAGGTCGGACTCTTTATAGAAATCTTTTTTGTCTTTAAATGGTCCATTGCCTATATCTGAATTTAGTTTGCTTTTCATCAAGGTCAAATTTCCAATTCTCTTAAAGTAAGCGTTATGCATTTCCTCAGTAAACGCAGACCAATCTTTTTTCAAATTTGTTGGGTTCTTTGGTAAAATGTGTTCAAGGTTTAATGCATCTGTGTTTTCATTTGGTATTAACTCAGGGTCTGTATCACCATTAAACTGGCGTTCCAGTGTTCTAAAATAATATCTTGCTAAATAGGCTTGGGAAACACTTGCAGTCAAAAATTTATTTTTGAACTCCGCATCGTTAGGGATAAAATCTTTAAGTGCCTTCTTCAATTCAAGAGTATTTTTTATTGTGCCTGAATTTACAGCTACCGCCTTTTCAGAATACATTTGTTCCATTGTTCCTCCTCCTATATTACCAGTAATTAAATTTCTCACTGACCATGAAACCAATAGTTTAAAACTCTTTTTAACTTCTGTTACTGTGAACTTGTTTAAAATTGCAAGAGCTAAAGGACGATATTGTGTTAATCTTAAAGTGTTCAAAATTTTTACATATTCTTTTGTAGTATCACCATGCATTGTCCAGAACGGATGATTGGGATTTAAAAGAGCCACATACTTTTCTGAATCATTAAACAAGTTTTGAAGATGAGAAATTGATAAAGTTGGGTTCGTAACTCTGCTCCTTAACACTTTAAATAATTGGTCGTTTCTAATGAATCCATAGAGAGAACACCAATGATAACGAATAAAGATTTCTACTTCTTCTTCGTTAGAAGTCATTTCAATTGTTCCTGTCATTCTTGACCAATAATCTTGGGCTTCTGCAATTCGGGTTTTTGATTTTTGGAATAAGTAATTTTTAATCAAATCAATTTGCCCAAGTTTTTTTCCTCTGTCATTTAGCGTTTCAAAAATTGCGAATGCATCTGCATCATCAGGTGCAGTTACAATTATTACTTTCAATTTGTTTTGTATAAAATCAGTTAAAGAAATTAGTTCAGCTCTCTGTGCTTCTTTTTCATTATAAAGGGCAATTATTTTACTGATAAAAATTTTAGAAAGTTCGTAAGTAGCTTTCATCCTTTTATGACTGTCTCTTGTTGAAATTTGCGAACTGGTTTGACTTGGTGGCAAAACAATTTCGTTATAAAATAAATCATTATCAATTGAAGTTAAAACCAATTTTGCTCTATTCGTTCCTGAGCTCCTATCGTATTTGGATAAGAATGTTCCTTCAATATCTTTTACATCTTCATCAAAACCATTCAGCGAATAAAAGTTACGAATCGCTGAAAGTAAAATGCAGATTGTAGCAAGTCGCTGTTGTCCGTCAACTACCTCATAATCCTTGTCGTTTTCTCCTTTCGTAATTACGATTGAGCCAATAAAATATTCACCGCCTTTTTTAACTGAAAGAATATCTTGAAATAAATATTCCACATGTTCATTACCCCAAGAATATGGGCGCTGAAAAATTGGAACCGTTAAAAACTTATCTGAAATAAAATCACCGATTCCTTTTATTTCAAATTTAATTTCCGAAATATTTTGTGCCATTGTTTGATATTATTTTATGGGCGAAGTTACAATTTCGGTTTTTCACATTTTCTCAAAAAAGAGAATGTGTTCGTCTTTCATTGTATTTCTCATTCCCTTAATTGGTTTGATTATCGTCTTCACTAATTTCAATTTAAACTTGCTGCCTGATTCAATGATTTTGTCTTCTAAACGAATGCCTCCCGTTTGGTTGGTGTTTGAACCAATTATCATAACGAAATATTTTCCTTTCTTCAGAACTCTACTGACTTCTTTGCAGTAAGTTTCCATGTCGGCAAAATAATTTTTTAACTTCTCGTCTTTTCCTTTGCCCTTCAATCCTACCATTTTGTCCCGCAAAACTTTTGTTTCAAAACCTAGATACTCTAACTGGTCTTTGTCGTTCTCAGCATAGTCAATCGCAAATGAATAAGGCGGTGATGTAATCACACAATCAACTGAATTTTTTTTCAATTCAATATTGAGTGCTTCAGATTTCTTCAACACTTGAACAGTTCCTAAAGTTTTTGGATTGTAATTCGAATTTGTAATGAGATTGAAAACGGTTTCCTTGTATCGTTTCAAAACTTTTGGAAAAAGTTGTTTGTGAGTTGACTTCTCAACTCTCTTTGCATAACCCATTGCATCAAGGAATGCAAGTAACGATAATTGATACACACGCAATTCTTCGATATTGAACATTCTTTTCATCTGGTGAACTATTCCTTTCGTGCTGAAGAGTTCAAACAGTTCCGTTGGTTTCTCGGTGTGTTTCAGCAAAATTTCTTTGTCAATTCTTAATGCTTCAAACTTTGTTGTCGTCATGAATTGACAAAACGGACTTACATCAATTGCATAGGAATTTATTCCCATCAAAGCGGCTTCAACATTCAGTGTGCCGCTTCCGCACATTGGGTCTAAAATCGTTTCACCTTTTTTAATTCCTAATATATTAATCAGCCCTTTAATAAGTTGTGGATGAAATTTCCCTCTGTATGGAAACAAACTGTGAGTGGCGTAGCCAGTCGCATATTGTCCGTTCTCAAAATAGTTTTGTGTCGTAGATGAACGGCTGTCCAAAAGTGCTTCGGGTTGTTCTGAATAAAGCAAGAAATGATTTGATGGTTTGCCCTCCAATGATTTGAAGAAAGCTGTGCGTTCTAAAAAATCTGCTTTGTTTATCGTTTTGCATTCAAGGTAAGCAAGTTCAAGTTCAAATAATTCTGTCACGGATGGGAGTAATTCTACTCCGTTGTCAAAGAGCAATTTCGTTATAGAGTTTGACTTGTAAAATTTTCTTTTCACTGCTTACTGCCAGAATTATTTACCGCAAAGTAACTAAAAAAGCGTTGGAAAAGTGGCTCTTTTTGTATTGTCCTTAAAAAAGCTTTCAGTTTTTATTGTTAATCCTGCTATTCATTTACAAAGTTAAAGATAGTCCTGATATTGGCTTACCTGCCTTGCCGGCAGCGGGGGAGGAAAAGAATAGAAAAACTTTACCTTTAGCGGTGGCATGTGGGCAAAGGCCGGCTGTGCTGCTGGCAGAGCAGAGGTTTTTTGGTTTCCAATGCTGTATTAAATTTTTCCATCCGTTTCGTTTGCGCAGGCTGTAAAAAGCCTTGGGCATAACTTTTTCATAAATTCATTTTTAACATCATTATTTTTTACCTCAGCATTGCACTGTTTTTTAGATTTGTGCCATGTTAAAAAAGATCATCATTGCCATAGCGATACTTTCTATGGCAGGCAGCCTGCAGGCGCAACAAAAGAAAAATTATCAACTGGGAATAATCGCATTCTACAACCTTGAAAACCTGTTTGATACCATCAATCAACCCGATGTAAATGATGAGGAGTTTACCCCAACAGGGAGCAACAACTATACAGCCAAAGTTTATCTGGATAAGTTAGGAAAACTTTCTGATGTATTATCACTNNGGTTTTTCGATTTTAGGATGTGCAGAGGTAGAAAACGAAAGTGTGTTGCGCGATTTGGTGAATGAGCCAAAACTAAAAGCACGCAATCTCCAAATAGTACATTATGATAGTCCGGACAAGCGAGGTGTTGATGTTGGCCTGTTGTATAACCCCAAATATTTTACTCCTAAATTCAGTGAGCCATTGTTTATTGACCTGCGTAC
>DKKR01000074.1:9411-10102 GCA_002455375.1 Bacteroidetes bacterium UBA6661 | reverse complement strand
ACGATGGTAGATATTGCAGAAAAGGAGTTTAAAATTCCCATCAGAAAAAAGCTCAATACCAAACCATAGAGGCAATGAAAAACAACTTTTCACACATAGGATTAGCCAAGCTATGTGGATGGTTTGGTATCACCAGACAGGCTTATTATCAAAACAACTGGGAAGGAATTTCAACGACCCTGGAAGAAGATTTGATAATACAACAGGTAAAAGAGATTCGTAAAAACCATCGCAGGATGGGAACACGAAAGCTGTATGAAATGCTGCAACCATTTATATTGGAACATCAAATAAAAATAGGCAGAGATGCACTGTTCAATATGCTTTCAGCCAATCATTTATTGGCAAGGAAACGTAAGCGAAGAATACAAACGACTAACTCCTATCACTGGTTGAGAAAGTATCCAAACCTTATTCGTGAGTTTGTTCCTACTACACCCAATCAGCTTTGGGTGAGTGATATTACTTATTGGAAAATAAATACAGGCGAACATCTTTACATCAGCTTTATTACCGATGCTTACTCGCATAAAATTGTAGGTTATCAGGTAGCTGAAACAATGGAAGCGATAGAAAGTATTCATGCTTTGCAAATGGCTCTCTCTGCCTTGGGGGCAGAGAGCCATTTGAACCTTATCCATCATAGCGACAGAGGCATTCAGTATTGCAGCCATGCTTATGTAAAGCTATT
>DKKR01000074.1:0-9235 GCA_002455375.1 Bacteroidetes bacterium UBA6661 | reverse complement strand
AAACTTTTTTTAGGACGAGTCACTGTTATAGAGCCCCACACATCCTTGTCCCTTACGCACGTACTTAACTTCAGACGAGGACGAGTGGGAGTTATTGCCATAACATTAATTACCATGCGCAAACTCTTTCTTGCCATTACGGCATTAAGTATTTTTTTTATTTCCTGTAACTCCAGTCCCAATCAGGAAAAAAACAAACCTGTTGCTCCGGTTTTTGCTGATACTTCTGTTCAGTTATTTTCTAAAGAAAATCCTGTAATAAACTTAAATATAAAGTATATTAATGATGCGTATAAATTCGAAAAACAGTTAGGTTCTAAGATAAGCTACTTCCCTCGAGGAGTTGATTTATGCGACCATTTTCCTGGTGATAATGACCCTTGGTGGGATTCCATTATTAGAAGACCAACTTCCCACTTAGAAAACCCTCAATATGTTATTTTTCAACGTTTAGAAAAGTATGACTTCCCACTTAATGTTATATACGAATACAACCCCAAAACCCGTATAGTTTCTTATATTAATTATGAATGGGCTCCTCATTGGATTCATTATGATAATGATTTTGACCTTGACACGGCTATTGAAAATTATAAAATAGATTTTGCTGATATGCATTTTTATGATACTTTATTTGTTAAATTATTTAACGTTGTTTCTCCAACATTTCATGATACCTTAACTGGCTTGGACATAATCCTTGAAAGAAAATATTATGAAAATATCGTTGACAAGAATATTGAAACAGGCTTAAACAATAAAATGGTCTTAGAGTCATATAATACTCCAAGTTATTGGAGTAATAACGATTATATTGTTCGACTTCAATTAACCCAAAGTTTAGAGTATATAAACTGTAGCGTTAATAATAATACCATAAATAAAAAAATGAAATACAGAGGGTTGATATTATCTTTTCTATTGAAAAAAAATGCTAAGTATGATAAATGAACAGTAAAGAAATAAAATATCTTACTTTTGAAGGTGGCGGAGGCAAATGCATTGCTTATTTAGGCGCAATAAAAGCATTGGAAGAAAAAAAAATTCTGCCTTTATCTCATGTCAACACAGTCAACTTCAAAACGGATGACCTTGATATTAATATACCACAAAATAATTTATTTGGAGTCAGTGGTTCTTCCGGAGGAGCACTAATAGCTTTTTTTCTTTCAATGGGTCTTGATTTACACGAAATGGAATCATTATTTAATGAACCCTATGATAAAGATAATAACCAGTTTATAACATTTTTTGATTATCCCGAATCAAATTTAAAAGGTCTTAACCAAACCATTCAATATTACCGTTCAGTCATTCAAAAAAAAGAAATGAAAAACGGCAAACCAAAATATTTCTCTGCAGCCTTTACTCCTGACTTTTCAGTTGTTGATGCCGTCAGTTTATCAATGAGTATTCCTTTTCTATTCAGGCCATACGTGATTGAATCAGAAGTTAATCTCGATTCAAATCTTCCTGCTGATTATAATAAAGATTATCTTGGGCTGTATGTTGATGGAGGAATGCTCAATAATTATCCTCTTCACGCTTTTGATTACAGACCTGCAAAAAGCATCAATTACCAAGGTGATTTTGCTAACTACTTTCTGGCTTCTCCAAATATTAGTTTATCAGCTACTGAATTTTGTGATTGCATACTGGGAATTCGTCTACAAAATTCAGTTAAGGAATACGAGGTATCAGATGACTTCAAAGAAGGCAATAGCTTTATTATAAGAGATTTCATAGGGCAACTATATAGTACCATACTCTATCCAAGCGAAGACGGGCAAATAAGATCCTCGCTTGAGAATAACTTATCTATTTCCATTGATGTGACGGATTTAGAATTGCTGGACTTCTCAAATCCATTAATAAACCGTAAGTATAGAAAATTAAATGCTCTTGCAGAAAAGCAAGAAAAAGTTATTGAAAATGCATACAAAAAAATTTACGAAAATGTTCAATAACCTGTTTCTATTTATCTCGGTTTTATTCTTTGTAAATTGCGGTAATGATACTAAATCTCAAAATTCCATTGGCATTCTTTTTAAGGACTCTTTAAACACGCTGTCAATTTATATTCCCAAATCATTTTCCTTAATTGATAGTAAGTACGAAAAAGAAATACTTGGTGATAAGTATGAACTTTTTTCTGCCTCTTTTAGAGGGGAAGAGATTAAAATTACTGATTTTATAAAAGAATACAATTATATTGGTTTAAGTGTAAACTTCAATTCATATATGAAAGATTTAGCAAAAGTTGATAGCTTAGAGGAATTGGCATCAAGTTTTGATAAAGAAATTATTAACAGTATTAAGTCTAATTATCAGTCAGAAAAAAAAAATTATTTCTTGATAAAGCAAAAATTCTATAATTCATTAGGCACTCCTAATATTCAGTTAATAGAAACTTATTGCCTTCACAAGTCCGACTTGTTCTTTTTACAGGCAACGTTTTACTATACAAATGAAGCCCAACCTGAAAAAAATTATAAGGAAATTATAGTCGTTTTAGAAAGTTTGGAATTCACACATTGACAGCAGCAAACACCACTCGTCCTCGTCTGAAGGGTAGCGTTGTATGCGCGAGACGAGAATGCGATTAACACCTGTTATAGAGCCCCACACATCCTCGTCCCTTACGCACGTACTTAACTTCAGACGAGGACGAGTGGGGTTTTCCGGAATTTATTATTTCCTATTTGTCTTAAAGAAATAATAATACCTAAGCACAAAGACTGTATTTCTGTAATTTTATAACATTATTACCTTTACAGCCTTAAATTTTTAGAAACCACCTGACGTAATTTTACGTACAAATACACTTTTGCAACCATACGATGAAGGGAATTGTTTTAGCCGGAGGTAGCGGCACACGCCTGCACCCACTTACATTGGCCATGAGCAAACAGCTTATGCCGGTATATGATAAACCTATGATTTATTATCCGCTATCAGTATTGATGATGGCCGGAATAAGAGAAATTTTAATCATCAGCACCCCACATGACTTGCCTCACTTTAAAAAACTTTTAGGCAGTGGAGAGCAGATTGGCTGCCGTTTTGAATATGCAGAACAGGCAGTTCCTAATGGACTGGCACAGGCTTTTGTTATTGGTGAAAAATTTATTGGCAGTGACAGTGCAGCGTTGGTTCTTGGTGATAATATTTTTTATGGTCAGGGATTAGGACGTATTCTTGCAGACAATAATAAAATCAGTGGAGGATTGGTTTTTGCCTATCACGTTTCAGATCCGGAGCGATATGGCGTAGTTGAGTTTGATGCCAATTACAAAGCACTTTCCATAGAAGAGAAACCTCAAAAACCCAAATCGAACTTTGCCGTCCCCGGATTGTATTTTTATGATAATTCGGTTATTGAAGTTGCCAAAAATTTAAAGCCAAGTGAACGTGGTGAATATGAGATTACTGACATAAACAAACACTATCTGCAACAGGGTAAATTAAAAGTGCAACTGCTTGAGCGGGGTACAGCATGGCTCGATACCGGTACATTTAATTCATTACTGCAAGCAGGAAACTTTGTGAATGTTATTGAAGAAAGACAAGGTTTAAAAATTGGCTGCATAGAAGAAGTGGCCTACCGCATGAAATTTATAGATAAAGAACAATTACGTAAAGTAGCTGAGCCATTGACAAAAAGCGGCTACGGAAATTACCTCATAAAAATAATAGAACAAAATTTATAAGCGAAACATAATATATGAAAAGTAAAATTTTAGTAACAGGTGGAGCAGGATTTGTAGGAAGTGCATTGGCAGAAAAATTAGCAGACAATGCCGACAACTTTGTTGTTGTGGTTGACAATCTTTTAACCGGTTCAATGCGGAAAGTTCCGGCATCAAAACATAACAATGTTAAATTTATTAAAGCTGATGTGAATGATTTCAGCGATATATCATCCATATTCTATGCCTATGCATTTGATTATGTTTTTCACTATGCAGCTGTAGTGGGTGTAAAACGCACACTCGATCATCCATCATGGGTATTNNTATGGCGAGCCTGTTGAGTATCCGCAAAATGAAACAACAACACCTTTAAACTCAAGACTTCCTTATGCCATTGTAAAAAATCTTGGCGAAGCCTATTTGCGTGCCTACAAGCAGGAGTTTGATCTTGACTTTACCATTTTTCGCTTCTTCAATACTTATGGACCCAAGCAAAGTACAGACTTCGTCATGTCAAAATTTATTGAAGCTGCATTGAGTAATAAAGATATTACTATTTATGGTGATGGCTCACAAACACGAACTTTCTGCTATGTTGATGATAATGTTGAAGCCTGCTTAAATGCCTTCTACACACACCGTTTTGTGAATGATGTCATCAACGTGGGTAACGATCATGAAACTTCAATTCTGGAATTGGCGCAGTTGATTAAAAAAATTCTGAATTCAAAATCAAACATTGTGCATTTACCTGCTTTAAAAGAAGGAGATATGACACGCAGATGTCCTGATATTGGCAAAATGAAAATATTACTCAATCGCGAATTAACACCTCTTGAAATTGGAATGGAAAGAGTGATTGAGGTTTTCAGAAATAAAAAGGGAAAGTAATTTATCTTAATGGAAAGTATTGACTTTCTGCAACGCGAAATTGAATACGAGATAAAGTCGTTGCACTTTGGTCATGAGCCGGCCAATCTATATCAGCCAATGGAATATATCGTTGAGCTTGGTGGCAAACGTATGCGCCCATTATTGGTTCTCATAGGTGCAGGCTTGTTTGAGGCAAATTATCAGAAAGCAATGAAAGCTGCCATAGGTATTGAATTGTTTCACAATTTTACACTGCTGCATGATGACATCATGGATAAAGCAACGTTGCGAAGAAACAAACCAACAGTACATGAAAAATGGACTGCCGATATTGCAATACTTTCCGGTGATGCACTTTTTGTAAGGGCAAGTGAATACATTATGCAGGTTGATGATGCCGTACTAAGACCGGTCATGCAATTGTTTTACAAAACAGCCATGCAGGTTTGCGAAGGGCAGCAGTACGACATGGACTTCGGACGATTGCGCGAAATTACCCCTGAAGATTATATTGGCATGATTACGTTAAAAACAGCAGTGCTTCCTGCATGTTGTCTTGCAACAGGTGCTATAATTGCCAAAGCCTCTGAAGAAGACAAACTGAGCTTGTATGAGTTTGGAAAAAATATTGGAATTGCATTTCAGATTCAGGATGATTTGTTAGATGCTTTTGGTGATGATACTAAATTTGGCAAACGACCCGGTGGCGATATTATTGAAGGTAAGAAAACATTTCTTTTTTCAGAAGCATGCAGGCTGCTTAATGGCAAAGAGCATCTTGATTTTCTGACCCTGTATAACTCGCACAATTTGTCCAATCACGAAAAGATTACAGCAGTGATGCAGGTGTTCAATAACTTAGAATTGCATCAGCACACCATGCGTACCATTCAGACCTACTATCAAAAAGGCTTGGCGCAGCTTGCCGGTTTAAATGTACAGGCAAAAAATGTTCTTGAATTAAAATTATTTTGTGAGAAGCTGTTGATCAGGGAGCATTAAGAATTACTGTGTATAATAATCAAGTTCTGTTTTTCTCACATAGTTTTCTTCTTCCATCAGATAAATTCCATTGTTCCTGTTGCATCAGGAAGAATTAATTTATTGTCCACATTGAGCCATTTGTTCAACACTGTTGCATACACATCTCTGAAATCAACTTTATATTTTAAATCTCCTGCATCAAGATCATTCAAATCAGGAGCATCATTAAATATTCCCTGCTTCTTTAACTGTCCTCCAAACAGCATCATAACATTTGCTGTACCATGGTCAGTGCCGCGACTTGCATTTTGTGCAACTCTACGACCAAATTCCGAAAATGCAATGACTAATGTATCATCAAGTTTTTTATTGTTGTTCAACTCTTTCACAAAAGCATTCATGCCTTCAGAAAACTGAGTAAACAATTTTTTCTGCTGTGCAATTTGGTTTACGTGAGTATCAAATCCACTGAGTGAAACATAATAAACTCTTGTGTCAAGTCCTGATAAAAGAAAACGTGCAACGGTTTTTAATTTCTTTGCAAATGCCGATTCGGGATACACAAAGTTATTTTCGTAATTCTTTGTTGTTTCTTTAATATAACCTGCCGATGAATATGTTTCAATCATGGTCTTGTACAAGTAACCAAGATTATCTTCGTCAAGATGTTCTTTATCATGTTCAATCAACTTACCAAAAAACGGTGTGTTTGTAGTGCGAAATAATTTATCCGGATTCTGCAGTGCAATACCTTTTTTAGTATCACCTTTCAAAGTTAATGATAAGGTGTCGTCCACTTCAATTGCATTATAGGGATACTTGCACATCTGGCAGTTTGAGTCTAAATAGCGTCCAATCCATCCTGTAGAAAGAAACTGATTAGAGTCGCTTGCTGATTGCCAGATGTCCATAGAACGAAAGTGCGAACGGTTAGGATTCGGATAGCCAACATTGTTGATAATACTCATCCAACCCTGATCGTAAATTTCTTTTAGTGGAGCTAATGCAGGATTTAGCCCCTGCATGGCATTCAGTTTAATAATTTCTGATTGAGGAATGGCAATAGTGTTTCGTAACTGATAATACACATCATTTCCATAAGGCACAATGGTGTTTAACCCATCATTGCCACCTGAAAGTTGTATGATAACAAGATTTTTATGTCCGCTTAAATTACTTTTTGCAATAAGCTCAAATGGTTTTAAAAATGCAGGTATCAACATGCTGCCTGCACTTGCAAAAACCGATTGTTTTAAAAAGTCTCTTCTTTTCATTGTTGTCATTTTTCTGTTTCAGCATAATTGATACTCCGGAGAGCTTACAGTTTTTATGATTGCATTCTTCTTATCAACAGAGCTGTTGATGATTTGGTTCAACTGTGTACTTGGCTTACACTGCAGAACAAAAGCCGCTATTTGCTGTACTGAATAATCTTTAGGAAAATCTGACCAGAAATTATCCCAGTTAATTTCTATTCCTGAAGCTTTCTTTTTTGCTTCTACAACAACATCATCCTGATGTTTCATTGCAACAATGTTTTCATCGTCCGGGTCGGTTTTGGCAGAAAAATTTAAACTGCTATCATTAAGAATCTGAGAAGGAATTGTTAAACGCAGCATCAGTGATGAACTATCTATCCAATTACGACCGCCAGCCCATCCTGCCACATTGGGCGGATAAAACAAAGTTTGCCCTAAACCTCTTTGCAGTTGCAAAATTATTTCCTGCCTCTTGTAAGTAACATTAAACTGACGACTAAGTGAGACAATAAACTCTACGGGAGATTTAATTTTATTTCCCATGTTTTCCGGAGCATAAAACCAATCTGATGTAAACATTTTATTCATCATTGCAGCAATGTCGTACTTGCTTTTGTAGAAATGATTCCCCAATTCCTGCACATGATTTTCATCGGGCACATCATTAACAAAAAAACGATAAGCTTTTCTTGCAATAAAAACAGCAGCTTCGGGCTTTTGCAAAATCATATCAATAATATCTTCACCATTGAAGTTGCCTTCTTTTCCGAAAAATGTTTTTATACCATTATCATGATTTTTGGGGTTGAACTCAAAGTTACCTGCTGCATCATGTGCCCAGCCGGTAAAGGCACGTGCCGATTCTTTAATATCTTTTTCTGAATAGTTACCACGACCAAGTGTAAACAACTCCATTAACTCACGCGCAAAGTTTTCATTGGGTCTGCCTTTTTTATTTTGTTGATTATTTAAAAAATTCAGCATAGAGGCAGACTTCGAAACCTCAATCAACAACATTCTGAAATCGCCTAAAGCAAGTTTACGCTGAATGTTATTAAGTACCTGAGCAAAATATGGATTTCCCTCTTCGCGGCAGGCAAAGTGATTGTTCCAGAATAAAGTCATTTTTTCGCGCAGCGGGCTGTCAGTATTCATCATGCGGAATACCCATTCTGCATTCAGGTTTTTAAGTTGCTTGTTCAGACTCACTAAAAGTTTTTGCCTTTCTTTTAGTTGCTCCGGTGACAAGCCTTCTTTCTTGGTAAGTCCTTTATTTTTAAGCATTACAGATTTTACATGGTCGGGAGCAATGGTTGTAATAGGAACATCAGATTTTGCTTTTTCAATCATGTCTGCAACTAACTTATTCAGCTTTGTATGACTTAATTTTTGCAACTCAGAATAGTGTAATCCAAAACCTGCACGGTTATAAAGGTGCTTTATTTTTTGAAAGTTTTCGTTTTCAGCCATAATAAACCAAACTTAGTATTTGACAAGATATTGTAACAAAGGTTTAGTCTGAACAAAAATAAAAACTGAAAGGTGAATTGACTTGCCCTGAAATAGGTTGACAGAAATGTTAACTTTATTTCGTGTAAAATATGAGTCAAAATAGAAAAAAGAAAAGAGCAAATTGTTGCAGAATATTTGACAGGCATCTACACTTATCACGAACTTGGATTAAAATAAGAAAATACTTTTAGCAGTATTTGCGAATGGGTTTTGGAATATCAAAGTTGAAAAACCATCTTGGCGAGAAAAGATGAAACGCAAATAGGAAAAAAAACAGGCGTGAAAAATTCTGACCTGCCAAACAAAGCTCTTATAGAAAAAATGGAAAAAAGTATAAACTTATTTCAGGACGATACAAACCCCCACAATGTCAACCCTTGGACAAAACCAAAAGGGTGACTTTTTAGCCAATACACCACCCAAAATGATTTATTATATCAGATATATCAGGGTTAGCCTGACAAATAAAACATAAAACATAATTTTTTTGACCAGAAAAGGCAAAAAATTAAATTATCTTTTGTATCATTGTGGTCAGGTTTGTCCTGACATTATTACTATGAATAGCAAATACATATCAATGAAATCAAACAAACTTTTATCCTATTTCAATGGACAAAATAAGGCTTGCTTTGATTACAGTGAGGCTTTCAACTCATTACCCAATTAAAAAGAAAGCGCACTTCGGGAGTTACTCAGCGACATGACAAGGAGAGGACTACTAATGCGATTGAAAGAAGGGGTCTATTACATTATACCTTATGAAGCAAATGCTGAAACATTCATGCCCGACTGGCATTTGATAGCGGAACATTTAGTTAATGATGCGAAACATTATATCGGTTATTATTCTGCATTACAGATTCATAACCTTATAACACAGCCTTCCTTGAAAGAGCAAATTGTTGCAGAATA
>DKKR01000099.1 GCA_002455375.1 Bacteroidetes bacterium UBA6661 | reverse complement strand
GTTCCATTAAAAAGAGGGTAGCTTAGTTGTATTCCTGCAAAACCAATCGGATAGAATTTCAGAAAATCGTTAGGCTTTTTGTCATAACCAAAACCAGTTGTTCCGTAGGAAGCAACTAAGTTGAGCGAAGGCAAAAATCTTGATTGGTTCAATGTTTTTAAATCACTATGAAGCAGTTGATTTTGCTTTTGAATAATTTTCAGCTCCAATACATTTCTTGTATTACTTTCTAAAGAAACTTCTTGCTGGATTTCAGAAACAACAGTAATATTCTGCTCCAATGAAATTCCCATATTCAATTTTAGGGCATTCAAAACCTGAATAAGTTTGTTGTTTACATTTTGCCTTTGAGTGTTGAGTTGCTCGGCTTGTAGTTTTACTTTGCTCACATCGCTACCTTTTGCCAAAAGTTGGTCTTTCAAGAGTTGCATATTCTTGAGTAGCTTTTCGGTATTCGCAATATTACTGTCTAAAAAAGCTAATTGATGTACAATGATTTGAGCGTTATAATACAGCGTGGTAATGTCAAACAAAACCTGTTCTTCCGATTTTTGAAATTGCAATTCTGTAAGCTCCTTGGCAATTTGTGTACTTTGTATCGCCCCATAAACTTGCGGATTATACAACGGCATTGCCAACTGCACATTGGCGTTGATGTTGTGTGGAACACCAAATTGCAAATCTCTGAATTGTCCTTCGGGTGCTTGCGGATTGAGTGCATTCATCGGCATTAATTGCGTAGGCAATTCCATAAAATACTTGTAATCGGTATTGGCAGTAACTTTCGGAATGAGGTTAGCTTGTGCTTCTTTTTTGCGTTGTTCACTAATGGAAATGTTATTGCGGTTAATTTGCAAAGTCTTATTATGGACTTGTGCTGTATCAATACACTGTTTTAATGTCCAAACCTCTTGAGCTTGGACTATATTCCAACCTGATAAAACTATCAAGCTAAGTATAAGTTTGCGAGTATTCACTAACATAATTGAGTAAATTTTTTTATTTCTTTTTATTGATTGAAAAATAAGCAATAGCCGTAAAAACTATTGTAACACTAATTCTAAACAGCATTGCAAAAACTGTTTTTGTTTCGTAGATACCACCAGAATAAATATGAATAAACAAGCCTATCAATGCGACTATTAAAATGACGGTTGCTACCGATAAGGTTTTAAAAGTCCAACTTTTTATTTTTAGAAAACCATAAGCTGAAATAAGATAAAGCAAACTACTGATGAAATTTGCCCAAACAACAAACAAGACATAGTTGCCTTCTTTGGCTCGTATTCCAAACCANNAAATAAGGTTAGTAAACCGAAGCATGTTAAAATAAGAGATGATATATATGGGATATATTTTTTCATAAATATAATTTATAAGTCAGCTACTTTATTGGTTTTTAAGAATGAAATGCCCAGCCAAATAACAGATGCAGTCATTGACATCGCACCTATCAATACAAAAATTGGGGGTAATCCTAAATACACTTCCAATAATATACCTATTGGCATAAGCAATCCAGCAAGAGCTAATCCTGAAATAGCTTTTATGTGTTTCAGTTTATTACTAAATTGAATTAATAAGTAGCCAATCAAAATATTTAAAAATGCAAATAAGTTGCCGTGTACATGAGCAAGTCTTGTCTCAAAATGTTTTCCTATGCTGTATGACTCTGCCCATTCTTTTGCGTTCGGTGCAAAATCACGGAGATAAATTAAAAGGAATCCATAGAGCATAAAAAAGCCCATTGTTAGAAATCCTATTGCGATGTTATTTTTACCGTTCATAGTAATAGTATTTAGATTATTCTTGTTTTATCATTGTCAACAACATTTTAAAGCGTTCAACTGCTTTCAATGCGTGTGGAATGTTTGCAGGCATAATGATACAATCACCTTTTTTCAAATTATGTAAATTACCTCCAATCGTTATTTCTGCTTCGCCATCTAAAATCTGCACAATGGCATCGTAAGGTGTTTTATGCTCAGATAAACCTTGTTCTTTGTCAAAAGAAAACAAGGTTAAATTTCCACCTTTGCTTTTAGTTATCTGTTTGCTGATAACACCTCCATCTGTGTATTCAATTGAATTTTCCAGATTGAATATTATCTCTTTCTCAAATGTTGCCATACTATTATAATTAAGTTAGTTAGTATTCACTCACAAAAGTAGAACTAATATTTTGATTGTGCAATTTTTTTCATTATTTTTATTTCCGAGCGATAATCAGTTTTTTGTAAAATTTGCAAAATTAGTTGCAACCCTACAAACGACCGTGCTAACATCAACAGACGGACATAAAACAGCCTGAACAAACTTTATTCCATCAATATATTTAAAAAAAAAACACGAAAATTATTTTACAATTAAAACCTTTATCGTAATATTGCAATATTAAATAAGTATAAAAATGGGTGCAACAAAAACAGACCACTTTACAGACCAACAAAATCAAATCGCAACTATTGCAAAAGCATTAGGACATCCTGCAAGAGTGGCTATCATAGAGCATTTATTGAAAGTAAACGCTTGCATTTGCGGAGACATCGTAAATGAATTACCACTTGCTCAACCAACCGTTTCGCAACATCTGAAAGAGCTTAAAAATGCAGGATTAATCAAAGGGAACATCGAAGGCAATGCGATTTGCTATTGTATTGATGAAAAAACTTTTGAAGTCCTTAAAAATTATTTTTCAAAAATCATCACAACAGTTACCAAGCAAAACTGCTGTTAATCAATCACTAATTAATAATATAAATACAATGCAAACAGAACAAGAAATCAAAGAAATGGTAAAGCAAAAATACAGTGAAATTGCTTTACAAGACAAAGGAAGTAACGCTTCTTCCTGCTGTGGTGCAGGTAGTTGTAGCACCGAAGTATATAACATCATGAGCGAAGAATACAACGAGCTGGATGGTTATAATCCCGATGCAGATTTAGGTTTGGGTTGTGGCTTGCCTACACAATTTGCCAAAATCAAAAAAGGCGATACCGTTATTGATTTAGGAAGCGGAGCGGGTAATGATTGTTTCGTTGCCAGAGCAGAAACAGGCGAAACTGGAAAAGTTATCGGAATTGATTTTACAGAAGCGATGATTGATAAAGCTCGGCAAAATGCAGAAAAATTGGGTTTTAATAATGTTGAATTTAGACAAGGTGATATTGAAAATATGCCTGTAGCCGCGAATACGGCAGATGTCATTGTGAGCAATTGTGTCTTAAACCTTGTACCGAATAAACAAGCGGTTTTTGCCGAAATGTTCCGCGTATTAAAACCAGGCGGACATTTCAGTATTTCAGATATTGTTTTAACAGGAGAACTACCCGAAAAAATTAAAAATGCGGCTGAAATGTATGCAGGATGTGTGGCAAGTGCGATTGATAAAGAAGAATATTTGAGCTTTGTAAGCAAAGTTGGATTTGCAAATATGATTATTCAAAAAGACAAACCGATTATTGTTCCTGACGATATTTTGAAGGATTATCTAAATGAAGAAGAAATTACGCAATACAAAGCAAACGATACGGTAATTAGAAGCATAACGGTTTATGCCGAAAAGCCAGCGGATTGTTGTTCACCAAGTTCGAAATGTTGCTAAAAAAATAATTATGGAATATCAAATTAAGGCTTCATCTGTTTCAACAAAAGATGCGATACTACAAATAAAGCAAAATGAGATAGCTTTTGGAACGACTTCAAATTCAGCAGAAATTTTACCTAATCCTGCCGAACTTTTTTTAGGAGCTTTTGCTGCGTGTATGCTAAAAAATGTAGAACGATTTTCTGCTATGATGAATTTCACTTATGCAAAAGCCGTAGTAAATGTGTCCGCTATTCGCACGGAAAAACCTGTGAAAATGGATAATATAAATTACAAGTTAATTATTTACAGTGCTGATGAAAATATAAATACCGTATTGCTAAAGAAGAATATTGAAAAATTTGGCACAATCTACAATACCGTAAAGTTATCGTGCACTATAAATGGAGAAATTATTCAAGTAAAAAACGATGAATATTAAAATGAAGTTCTTAGACCGTTATCTGACGGTCTGGATATTTTTAGCAATGGCAATTGGTGTTGGTTTGGGATATTTTTTTCCAAATATTCCTACTAATATCAATGCCGTTTCAATCGGAACAACTAATATTCCATTGGCAATCGGATTAATTTTAATGATGTATCCACCATTAGCAAAAGTGGATTATTCCTTATTGCCCAAAGCGTTACAAGATAGAAAAGTAATTGCCATTTCTTTGTTACTCAATTGGGTAATCGGTACTTTGTTGATGTTCGGATTAGCCGTTTTGTTTTTGCGAAACGAACCTGAATATATGACAGGACTTATCTTGATTGGTTTGGCAAGATGTATCGCAATGGTTATAGTTTGGAGTGATTTAGCCAAAGCGAACAGAGAATACACCGCTTTACTTGTTGCTTTGAATAGTATTTTTCAAGTTCTATCGTATAGCTTTTTTGTTTGGTTTTTCATCAATGTTTTGCCTAAATATTTAGGTTTGGGCAATTTTGATGTAAGTGTTTCAATGAGTGCGGTTACCGAAAGCGTATTGCTATATTTGGGTATTCCGTTTTTAGCTGGTTTTCTTACCCGATATATTCTGATAAAACAAAAAGGAAAAGATTGGTATAATCATAAATTTGTTCCGAAGATTTCGCCTATAACACTGATTGCACTTTTGTTGACAATCGTATTAATGTTCAGCTTAAAAGGGAATAAAATTGTAGAATTACCTTTTGATGTAATTAAGATAGCCGTTCCTTTAATCATCTATTTTGTACTGATATTTTTTGTTAGTTTTTTCATCAATAAAGCAATGAAAATCCCTTACGACAAAAATGCTTCCATCGCATTTACAGCCACAGGCAACAATTTTGAATTGGCAATTGCTGTTGCTATTGCGGTTTTTGGTATCAACTCACCACAGGCATTTGTAGGCGTTATCGGACCATTGGTAGAAGTTCCAGTTCTAATTTTATTGGTTAAGATTAGTTTATTTCTAAAACAAAAATATTATACAAAATGACAAAGAAAATTTTAGTGCTTTGCACAGGAAACAGTTGCAGAAGCCAAATTGCAGAAGGTTATTTACGCTATTTTGCAGGTAAAAAAGCAGACGTTTACAGTTCAGGTGTGGAAACGCACGGAGTAAACCCAAAAGCAATTGTCACAATGCAAGAAGACGGCATTGACATTTCTAATCACACCTCAAACAATATTGACGAATACCGAAATATAGATTTTGATTTTGTAATTACAGTTTGCGACAATGCAAAAGAGCGTTGTCCATTCTTTCCAACCAAAGCAAAAAAGTTTCATCAAAACTTTCCCGACCCTGCAAAATCGATAGGAACAGACGAAGA
This sequence comes from Bacteroidetes bacterium UBA6661, assembly GCA_002455375.1. Lineage (GTDB taxonomy): Bacteria > Bacteroidota > Bacteroidia > AKYH767-A > OLB10 > OLB10. Next base: position 2,184 of record DKKR01000099.1, on the reverse strand, counting down.
AATTAGTGAAGAATTTAGAAAAGTCAGGCAGTTAATAAAGGAGTATTGTAAACAGTTTGTTGCAGATAATTTATAGGTAGAAGTAAAGTTTAATAACTGATACATTATTTTGAAAAGTACAGGTGTGTTTACCTGCATGATGATGCAATCACCTTTTTTCAAATTATGCAAATATGAGAACATTCACAAATTGTCCGTAGGACTATATTTGGTTATCCATAGGCGACAGCCTGTGGAAGAAGGGTTAACATACAACACAGCCCGTAGGGCTAAACAAAATCAATCTGTCAAAAAATACTGCTCGTCAGTACCCATTCTTAAATTCAATCTCCAAACTTATTTTCACTATTCCGATTGCATTACTTTTTATTAGAATTTCTTTTTCCCCATTTATACACCTCAAACCACAATACAGAAACCATTGCAATCAGTATTGTAATTCCTAAATCTTTTAAATTCAAGCTGCTTATATGAAAGAAATTTGAAAAGACCGGTATGTATAAAATGGCGAATAGTAGAATTAAAGTTGCTCCTATTACCAATGAAAAGAGGATATTTTTGTTCTTAAAACTTTCAAAAAGACTGTAAGTAAACGAACGGTTGGTAAGACTTAAAAATACATTGGCAAAAATAAGTGTGGTGAAAACTATCGCTCTTGTTGTTTCTTCGCTTGCTCCATTTTGTACAGCCAATTGATAGGCGAATAATACACCNNTCATAAACGATAGAGCAGGTTGGTCCCATTATTAATTCTAAAAATATCACATGTACCGGTGTGAAAATATTGGGATAAATCCAACCTAAAAACAAAGGCAGAGAAACTGTCAAGATGATTGGAATATGAATGGAAATAATATACTGAATGGCTTTTTTGATATTGGTATAAATTCTTCTGCCTGCTTCTATTCCTAGAATGAGTTTGTCCAAATCATCGTTGGTAATGACCAAAGCTGCTGCTGCTTTGGCTATTTCTGTTCCTTTAATGCCCATTGCCACGCCAATATGAGCGGCTTTGAGTGCCGGAGCATCATTCACACCATCTCCCAACATTGCCACAACTTCTCCCGATTGTTTTAAGGCATTCACCACAGACAGTTTAGCCTCGGGAAACATACGGGTAAATAAGGTGGTTTCGTTTGAAAGTGCCATCAGTTCGGCTTCTGATTGATGCGTTATTTCAGAACCATTTACAGCAGGACTATTGTTTTTGATGCCGGCTTGTTGGGCAATGGCATTTGTGGTATCGGCATTGTCTCCGGTAATTACTTTTACTTTTATTCCGGCATCGTATATTTTATTGAAAACCTGTTGAATGTTTTGTTTTGGTGGGTCGTAAAACACAGTAAACCCAAGAAAATCGTAGTTAAACTCCTGTTGTTTTTCAGGAAAATTATTTCCTTTAAAATCGCATTTGGCAACGCCCAATACCCGGTAACCTTGTTGTCCAAATTCCTGAATTTGTTGACCCAAGTTTTCTTTTTCATTTTCTGCAAGTTGAGAAACCGCAAGAATAGCTTCCGGTGCACCTTTGGCAGCGATAATTCGTTCACCTGAATTGTTTTCAAAAATATGGGTCATCATCGGTGGTTTGCCCTCTAACGGATATTCGTGTATCATCTGAAAATCTTTTCTTTGGTCAGAAGTTTGTGTTTCCTCATATACCTTATGCAAGGTTTTTTCCATCGGGTCAAATGGAACGGGTTCGCTGCTCCACATGGCAAATTGAATGAGCTCCGATAGTTCAGATTTATCAAAACTTGTATCATCAAAAACCTGATTAGATTTAAAGTCAAAAAGAGCTTTCAGTTTCATTGAATTTTCGGTAATCGTTCCCGTTTTGTCGGTGCAGATTACAGTAGTGCTTCCTAAAGTTTCAACAATACTGCTTCGTTTGATGATAACGCCTTGCTTCATTAGTTTCCAAGAACCCAATGCCATAAAAGTGGTAAATGCCACCGGAATTTCTTCGGGTAAAATGGACATTGCCAGAGTTAATCCTGCCAACAAACTTTGAACAATATCTCTTGATTGCCAAAAGCTATAAGCCCACACCATTAAGAAAACAGCAATACCAATCACTGCCATCCATTTCACAAACTTTGTAATTTGTAATTGCAAGGGCGAAATTTCTTCTTTAATGTTTTGGATGGACTGACCAATCTTTCCAAGTTTAGTTTTCGCTCC
>DKKR01000100.1:8186-12044 GCA_002455375.1 Bacteroidetes bacterium UBA6661 | reverse complement strand
TGGTGATAGTGCTGGTATAGACTTTAATTCAGTACCCCCTTCATTATTTAATTCAGGTATTGATAGCCGTGGAGGTGTCGTTTCCATTGCAGACAGCATTGGAAATTTAATTTTTTATGCTGGTGGTACTCCTGATGCTTTAGGAGCAAATTTACAGGGAGCTAAAGCCTATAATAAAAACCACAGTGTTATGCTAAATGGCGATAGTATTGTGGGTAGGGCATGGTATAGGGAACATATTATTATACAATATCCAGGCACAGATACTTTGTTTTATCTTTTTAGTGCCGGAGTGACTTCTGTATATGGTTTTTATTATTCAATTATAGATATGAGTCAGGATAACAGTGATGGTGCGGTGGTTATTAAAAATGTACAATTACAATCCAATACATTTTATGCTGCTGATGGTATTACTGCAATAAAACATGGCAACGGTAGAGATTGGTGGGTAGTAGTAAGACAACTCGCACCTGCAAATAACGAATACTTTTTTTATTTAGTTAGCCCATTAGGTGTTGTTCTGCATCACACACAAAACATTGGCGATACGGTATATGCCAATGCCTACCGCATTGAACCAAGTGATGATGGAAGTAGAATTGCTGTGCTTTGCAATAAAGGCTTTACAGCCGTTTATGATTTTGACAGATGCAGTGGCTTATTTCAAAACGAAAACATTTTACAGCATGATGTCATTACAATGGATGCCGACTCATTCCCTTGGTACTGGAGTTGTACGTTTTCGCCTAACAAACAATTGCTCTACATTAGTCAGGTACCAATAAGTTTTAATAATCCTGTGGGATACCTGTATCAGTATAATCTAAACGACACCAACCCGCTGGCAACAAGAGATACGCTTTATACAGCCACCATCCCTGAAAGTACCGATTGGGTAAAACTTGCACCCGATGGTAAAATATATGTGGCAGGTGTTTACGAAAACGGATTGGTTTTTCCTTACCCTTATCCCGACAGTATCCGCAATTACATCAACGAAAACTTAGGCGTTATTAACTCGCCTGATAGCTTGGGTGCAGCTTGTAATTTTACACCGTATAGTTTTTACTTAGGTGGCAAGCGCACGTATGGTTGCTTACCTAACAATCCTAACTATGAATTAGGTAGATTAATTGGTTCACCTTGCGATACATTAAGTGTTGGCATCAATGATATAGAAGTAAAATCAAATGCTGAGCTATTTGTTTTTTATCATTCAACTTGGCAGAAACTATTTGTGAATGCCCAAAACTTAGCCGGAACATAATATAAACTTAGCATAGTTGATATGGTAGGCAAAGCGGTTTACCAGCAAAAAGGCAACTTATCTCCACCGTATTTTACAAAGGATATTTCGTTTATTAATCTAAGCAAGGGATTGTATGTTTTAAGTTTAGAAACAAATAAAGAAATATTAACAAGTAAATTTATTAAACAATGAAACAAATAATAACAGATGCAACAGGGCGCAATTTAAAAGAGTTCACATTAAACGAAAACAGCAGCCTGCTCAAAATTGATTTTACATCGTATGAAGGTGGTGTTTACTATAACCAGTTTAAGAATGGTGATAAAAAACAATCCGGGAAAGTTTAAATTATTTTACAATGAAGAAAAAGATAATTGTATCAATATTCTTAGGGCTATTTTTTAACATAGTTTTTGCTCAGTATAAAATCAATGTATGGTGTTTTGGAGACTCCGCAGGAATTGATTTCAATATGGTATTGTGCTTCTTTAATTAAGCCCATAATAAATAACAAATTGCAATTGAAAATATTACTCCGGCCAGGTCGGCAAGAAGCATAACGGGAATAGCATAGCGCGTATCTTTTACAGAAACAGAGCCAAAATACAATGCAACCACATAGAATGTTGTTTCGCTTGAGCCTTGCAAAACACTGACTAATTTTCCAATAAAAGAATCAGGCCCGAAAGTGCGCATGGCATCAATCATAAATCCTCGAGCACCACCGGCACTAAATGGGCGCAGCAAGGCAGTAGGTAAGCCTTCTGCCCATCGGGTGTCCATACCCGAAATTGCAATAAGATGTTTTATAGGATTAATGATTAAATCAAAAGCACCACTGGTTCTGAGCATGCTCACTGCAACAAGCATTCCCACCATGTAAGGAATAATACGAACGGCTGTTTCAAAGCCCCCTTTTGCGCCATCAACAAAAGCATCAAAGAGATTGATTTTTTTGTATAGCCCTCCGGCAATGATTCCAAAAAACACCAGTAAGATAGAACCATTACTGAATGCATCGGAAAACTGATCCAATGCAAATGGTCGCAGGCTGCTTAAGAACCATACAAAAAGACTTAATGTTAAACTTAGCCCTGCAACAGGCAGAAGCAATCCGCGTTGGAATAAATTAATTTTTTGTTTGAGCGAAGTCACAACCATAGCTGTGAGCGTACAAACAAAAGTTGTCAGCATAAGTGGAATAAAAATCTCATTGGGATTGTGCGATCCATTTGCAGAACGTACAGCAATTATAGAAACAGGAATCAATGTTAACCCCGATGCATGTAATGCTAAAAACATAATCTGCGCATCGCTTGCTCTATCTTTATTGGTATTTATCTCCTGCAAACTCTGCATGGCTTTAAGTCCAAAAGGTGTAGCTGCATTGTCGAGGCCAAGCATATTAGCTGAAAAATTCATCACCATGTGTCCAAAGGATGGATGATCTTTAGGCAGTGAAGGAAAAAGTTTAGACAAAAATGGACTGATGAGCCGGCTGATGACGTTGATACCGCCTGCACGTTCAGCTATGTTGAGCAAGCCCATAAATAATGCCAGCGTACCAATAAGTCCAATGGCAATAGTCACTGCAAATTTTCCGGTTTCAAAAATACCATCAATATTTTTAGGAAGCCAGAGAAGTACTTGATCGCTACTGATAATTTTTTGTCTGTTGCTGATAGCCGTCCAAGCTGCTCGAAGAGAGTCTGTATTTACTTCTGATGTGTGAACAACAGTAGCCTGTAGCAGGTTGTTTGTTGTATCTAATGTACTATCGGATAAAAATTCCTCGGTATAAATCAATTTTGATTTGTCAGCAATGAAATTATCTTGAGAGTTAACATTCGTGAAACCGATTTTTGCAAGTTGATTACTTAATTGCTCGCGCAGATTCTGTTTTAATTCTGAGGTGGTGATGATTACCTGTGCATCCGAGAATTTATCCGTTTTTACCCAATTGGCATTTTTTAATTTAGTGTCCTTGAGAACACTGTCAATTCCCCGACCGATAACATAATAAGAAACTCTACTGAAATTTTCTCCGGCAGCTAATTTCCGTTCAACCACCATGTCATTAAAAATATTTTTATCGCCTTGCATGTAACGATAGCCCGCTACAGCAACAGCAAACAAAATCATGTAAGACCAAATTCTGCTTAATGCCATGTGTTAAAATTCGGACTGAAAAATAAATGACTGTTGCTTGCAATAATCCTTGCCGGTTTGAATAATATTCACACGATTATGTGTGAAATAAAAAAAGCGCTCCGGGCAGAACGCTTTTAATTACTGTTGTCGGGGTGACTGGATTCGAACCAGCGACCACCAGCACCCCATGCTGATACGCTACCGGGCTGCGCTACACCCCGAACGGTGTAAATAATTGAGATGGCAAAAGTATAAAAAAACAGACAGGTGATTAAATGAAAATTTTAGAACTCTGGAAAAATATTATACTTTAGATACACCCATAGTTTCTGGAATTCTAAAAAATACCAATTAAGAGATTTGAAAATTTTCAAATTTTCAGAATTAAATAAGTCGTTGTAATATTCTTTCACCTCCACAGCCGGTGGGGCTGAGTTTCCGCAACACCACTGCTT
>DKKR01000100.1:727-8000 GCA_002455375.1 Bacteroidetes bacterium UBA6661 | reverse complement strand
ATAAATGTAAAACACAAGGTAGAAGAAATTGCCGGTGATGGTTTAATACTAATGCCGGGTGCTATTGACGATCAGGTTCACTTTCGTGAGCCGGGTCTTACACATAAAGGTGAAATAGCTTCCGAATCGGCAGCTGCTGTGGCAGGTGGCATAACTTCATTCATGGAAATGCCTAATACCGTACCGAACACATTGACACAAGAACTATTAGAAGAAAAATATCAGCTTGCTCAAAAAAAATCATGGGCTAACTATTCTTTCTACATGGGTGCGGGGAACAACAACCTTGACGAAGTGCTTAAAACCAACAGAGAAAATGTTTGTGGTGTAAAAATTTTTATGGGCTCTTCAACAGGTAATATGCTTGTGGATAATCCAACCACATTAGAAGATATTTTCTCGCAATCGCCAATGCTCATAGCCACACATTGCGAAGACGAACAAACCATCAGACAAAATACGGAGAAATATAAATCTCTTTACGGAGATAAACTTAATGTATCATATCATCCTCTAATCCGCAGTGAAGAAGCTTGCTACCTGTCAAGTTCATTGGCAGTGAATCTTGCAAAAAAGTATAATACCCGTTTGCATATTCTTCATATTTCAACAGCTAGAGAGACAGAATTATTCAAAAACGATACTCCTCTTAGAGATAAAAGAATAACTGCTGAGGCATGTATTCATCATCTTTGGTTTGATGATAACGATTATGCTGTAAAAGGTAATTTCATCAAATGGAATCCTGCAATTAAGACAAAGCAGGACAAAGAGTCTATTTTGGCAGCAGTATTAGACAACCATATTGATGTCATAGCTACCGATCATGCACCACATACACTCGAAGAAAAACAACAACCTTACCTTACTGCGCCTTCAGGCGGCCCCTTAGTGCAACATGCCGTAGTGGCTATGCTTGAACTTTATCATCAGAAAAAAATTTCACTCGAAAAAATAGTGAAGAAAATGTGCCATGCACCGGCTATATGTTTCCGTATAAAAAACCGGGGATTTATTCGCGAAGGTTTTGCTGCTGATATTACATTAGTAGCTCTGAATGAACCATGGACTGTTTCTAAAAGCAATATCCTTTATAAATGTGGCTGGTCGCCTTTTGAAGGTACAACATTTCAATCAAAAGTAAAACATACTTTTGTAAACGGTGCGCACATTTTTAATAATGGCAAGCTGCAATTACACACCAACGGACAGCGAATTTTGTTTTCTTCTCATTAAAATATGCAAGTGAAAAAATACCTCTTACTTTTTTTTATTCTAATATTATTTTTTGTGTCATGCACATCTAAAAGTAATGAAGTAGTAATTCCGGAAGCTATATTGTCAAAAGACAGCATGATACAGATACTTGCTGATATACATCTTGCTGAATCAGAAGCAACTTTATATCCTTACAATGATTCATTAGGCATCATTAACCTTCCTGCTTATTACAAATATATCTTTGAGCATCATAAAATTGATACTGCCGTATTTTCACACAGCATGAATTTTTATCTTGCTAATCCTGAATTGATGAATTCAGTTTACAGTGGCGTTATTGATGAACTGAGTAAACGCCATGCCCGTTATCAGAAAAATAATTAATATTCAAATTTTCCGTAGGGCGAATTTATGGTAAGTTTTTTACCATCACAATTTTCAACACGCCCTACAATCTGCGCACCAATTTCAAATCCGGCAGCGATTGAAATCAAATCATCGGCAATAGCTTTAGGGCAATAAACCTCCAGACGGTGACCCATGTTAAATACTTTATACATTTCATGCCAGTTGGTTCCGGCAGATTCCTGTATCAGTTTGAAAAGTGTTGGCGTATTAAATAGATCGTCTTTTATGACATGAAGATTATCAACAAAATGAAGCACCTTGGTTTGTCCTCCTCCACTGCAATGAATCATTCCGTGAATATTTTTTCTATGTGTCTCAAATATTTTTTTTACTAATGGTGCATAGGTACGTGTAGGCGATAGCACTGCTTTTGCAGCGTGCATGGAAACTTGTCCGTAGCCATCATCAAGAGTTATTGAATCGGTAAGTCTAAAGTTTCCATTATAAACTATATCTTCAGGCAAGGTGTTGTCAAATGTTTCGGGATATTTTGCCGCCACACTTTTATTAAACATATCATGTCTTGCCGAAGTGAGTCCGTTACTTCCCATGCCGCTATTATACTCCGTTTCATAGGTGGCCTTGCCGAAAGAAGCAAAGCCAACAATAACATCACCGGCAACNNATTACTTCACTTCTTTTCATTCTGCACATAACCGTGCTGTCAACAATTATGGTGCGTACTAAGTCGCCAACATCAGCAGTCTCTCCTCCGGTAGTGGTAATGTTTACTCCGTAATTTTTCAATTCATCAACCAACTTTTCAGTGCCATTAATAATAGCTGCTATGACATCACCGGAAATCAGATTTTTATTTCTGCCAATTGTTGAACTTAATAAAATATTGTCAGTAGCACCTGCACAAAGGAGGTCGTCAATATTCATAATCAGGGCATCTTGAGCAATTCCTTTCCAAACAGAAATATCTCCTGTTTCTTTCCAATAAGCATAAGCCAATGATGATTTAGTTCCGGCACCATCGGCATGCATCAACAGACAATAATCTTTATCGTTGCTTATGTAGTCCGGAATGATTTTACAGAATGCTTTTGGAAAAATTCCCTTGTCAACATTTTTAATAGCTGCGTGTACATCTTCTTTGTCTGCTGAAACACCACGCTGGCTGTACTTGTTTTGCTGTTTCATCTTCCTGTATCCATAAACCTTTGCAAAACTAAAAAAGCAACCCAAGACCGGGTTGCTTTTTTAGTGTAATTCTTATACATCAATTATTTTGCCTTTTTGGGTGTATAGTCTGTGCTTAGTACTGTAAATTCTGTTCTACGGTTGTACTGATGCGCTTTTTCCTTCATTTCTTCAGAAGTNNAACCCTTTAATAAATTCTTCTGTAAGCTTATCACCACGTTTGAACGGCAGATACTGCTCATCGTTTTCAACTTCTTTAGGATCTTTTTCTCCTCTTCCTTCCCAGCTCAAACGATCTTTGTCAACTTTTTTAGAAACCAAATAATTGTAAGCTGCTAAAGCACGTTTTTTAGACAGTGCCAAGTTGTAGTTGTCATCAGCACGGAAGTCAGTGTGTGCAGTAAGTTTAATGGTAATAGTTGGGTTGTCATCCAACACTTTAATTAAGCCATCAAGTGCTGCTTTTGATTCAGGACGTAATGAATACTTGTCGAGGTCATAGAAAATTTCCGGTAATGCAATTGGCTTTGAAGTTGACTTCAATGGGAAGTCGAAATTCTGTTCAAAATCTTTTGACTCATCAAGACCTTTTGTTGTCAGTTCTTTAAATTGTGTCAGATAGCCTGTAAATGATGCAGAAACTTTATAGTCAACATCAGGTTTTAACTCATAACGGTAGGTTCCTGCATCCTGTGTTTTAACAGAAAGCTGTGTACCATCGCTTCCAAAAAGTTCAACCGTTGCTCCTGAAATTGGCTCTTTGGTATCGGTATCATACACTCGACCATAAACTGCAAAGTTGGCAGGAGGAACTACAAAAGAATAAATATCATCCTGACCTTGTCCGCCATCACGGTTTGAAGTTAAATAACCGGTTGTAGCAGTATTAAACATCATTCCAAAATCATCCCATGAAGAGTTGATTGGGTATTTTAAGTTGGTAACATTAGTCCAGACATTATTTTCTAAGGTTGCGGTAAAGATGTCAAGACCTCCCATACCCATGTGGCCATTTGAAGAGAAATATAATTTACCATTTGGCGCAATATATGGGAACATTTCATCNNATTGAAGAAATGTTTACAGGTGTTCCCCATGCGCCATTTTCATTTTTAGTCATCCAGATATCTTTTCCTCCGGCACCACCTGGCATGTCTGATGCAAAATAAAGTGTGGTTCCATCTTCAGTAATTGAAGGTTGTCCGCAGGTATAATTGTCGCTGTTAAAAGGTAATAATTCNNCAACGGGTAAAATACATTACATTGCCTTTTGCATCAAATGTCATAGCACCTTCAGATGCAGCAGTATTAATTGCTTCACTGATTGGTGTTGGAATGCTCCATTTTCCATTGTTATCTTGAGCAGATTTGAAGATGTCATAAAATTTTTCTCCATACCATGCATCGTTTTTATTTCCTGATGCTTCTGCTCTTGAAGAGGTAAAATAAAGTGTGTTTTTTTCTAANNTTGGATACAGCAACAGCAAAGTCAAAATACTTGGTATTTAATGCTGCAACGTTTTCAACCTTATATTTAGTTGGCTTATCTTTCCACTGCTGTGAAGTTTCTGATGATGTTGCACCATCCTGACCACGGTTATCACCGGGCTCAAGTGCTTTAAATGCATTAAACTGAGCAACAGCTTCATCATAACGACCATTGGTTTTTAATGCCTGTGCATATTTCAATACGGCATCAGGATTTTTACCATTGTCTTTGGCAGATTTTTCATACCAGTTTAAAGCTTCTTTAGAATTGCTCATTTTACTGTAACACTCAGCTGCTTTGTAGGCAATTTCTGCCTTTACCAACTTCGATTTTTGCTTGCCATAGGCTTTCTTGTAAAGATCTGCTGCAGGTGCATACTTACCTGCATTGAACGCCTTGTCTGCCTTAGCAGTTTTGCTTTTCTTGGCTTTTGCCGCATCCATAGTGGTTACTGAAAAGATGCAGGCAATAGATAATAATAGTAATGATAACTTCTTCATAATAATTTTTATGGTGATAATATTCAGTTAGGCTTATCAGAGGCAAAGAAAAAAATAATTTCCTTCATATCAAAAACAATCGTCAGAAAAGATAAAACAAAGTGTTTGGGGTTAATTAAAATCCACAAAAACATGGGTTCCTTCTTGTGTTTTCCCTCCTTATCGGGCTATAATCAGTTTGTTACTTGTATAAATTTTATCGTTCAGTTTCAGTGAGTAATAATAGCAGCCGTTTGCAAGCAAACTACCGTTTTCTGCTGTTCCATCCCAGTTAAATTCCGTGTAACCACTTAGTTTTTTGCCATCCACGATGCTACAAACCTTTTTGCCAAGAACATTATAAATGTCCAGATTTACTTTAGCCGGATCTTTAAGCAACAAACGGAATGTTGTGTTTGATGTTAATGGATTTGCTGATTGTGAGATAACAGCCTGTGCATTTGAAATTTCCTGTAAGCCAACATTACAAGTAGCTACCACCAAGCCTGAAGCAATTGCCGGAAAGTTAGAAGATGAACTACTCATAGGTGTGGTTATTCTGATATAATTATGCTGACAATTACCTGTAAAAATAGAGCCGGCTGCATCCATAAAATTCACGTCAATACTATATATAGTTGATCCGGCCGGAATTAAACTTCCTGCACCATCACGAAATGTCTGAAAAGGATTGAAGCAAATTTCCCATACTCCGGTTTGTGTCTGATATAAAGGGTAAGCAGTTGGGTTAATACTACCCATAAAATAACCCGGTGCTGCACCAGGAGAGGTAATGTTTGCTCCGGCATAAAGATAAACACCTGTTGTTGCATTAAGTGGGCTTGGGCAAACAGTTGTGTTGTAGGTCAATCTGAAAATTTGTGCCTGAGCAACACCTGAAATGAACATTAAAACTGCTAGTAATTTTTTAATCATAAAGAATTTGANNTTTTTGCAAAGATAATCAGATAATTCAATGTTTTTAAACGTTTTAAACATTGATTAAAAAAGTGCAAAAGGCCGGGATTTCTCCCAGCCCTTAACCTAAAAACAGAAAATAAACCGCATCTTTACTCCATCTTGGGAGCCTCTGGCAATGTTTCCAGAATTTTATCTTTATCTAATGTCAGCAAATTGCTGTATGATTCGTTATTATATTTTACCTGAACACATTTTTCAAGCACATCAGTGACTTCCGCTACCTGACGATTCCCTGTTCCGGGAAGGTTAAATGAAACTTTATCGCCTTTTTTGATAGTCATAATCTATTGCTGAAATCTTTTACGAATATAATGTGATTTGGCAATAAGCAAAAGCCGGAAAGTAACAATTGAGCATTTTTAAGATAAGATTAAGTCAAATAACAAGATAATTTTAAATAAAAGTACAGCAACACCTTTTTTTATGTAACCCTATTTGCAGCACCTGTTACTTTAAACAAANNTAATAGATGATTTTTATTTAATTTGGCAGCACAATCAACATGAATAAACAATTTTATTTACTAATTTTATTTTTAACCCTGACAATATCTTTTTCTGCACGGTCACAATCATCATTGTCTGAGAAAAGCCTTAGTATTGAAAACGATTTTTCTGTTGAAGTATTTAATACTGAAAGTGGTTTCCCGCAAAATTCTGTAATAGATATTCTACAATCATCAAATGGATATTTGTGGTTTTCTACATTCAGTGGGATAGTGCGGTATGATGGCATTAAGTTTACAATTTTCAGTAATAATGAAACTAAAGGATTACTGTCTAACACAGTCTTAAGTATTAAAGAAGATAAATATAAAAATCTTTGGTTNNCGGTCATCTTGTAAAATATGATGGTAATATTTTTACCGGATTTGAAAAATCATTTGGCAATATAAAAATTTCTGATTTCTGTTTTTCCGAAGATGGAACACTTTATGTTTCCACAACCAACAATGAAATTTACACCGTTAACGGCAACATTCTCGATTTTGGCACTCGTATCAATCAATATAAAATTCTCTTAATAACTGCAGGTAAAAACAACAGTTTATTAATTGCCACAACAGGTGGTTTATTTGAGTTNNAGGTTTTAAGTCTCTGTTACGACCGCGACAATTTTCTTTGGGTTGGAACAACAGCCGGAATTTATAAAGTAAGTGCGGCAAAAACTGAAATAGTTAATCTTCCAGATGAATCCGAGGGTTATTCAAGGATTTTTGTTGACAGACAAAACAGAAAGTGGATTTTTGATGGCTATGAAGGCATATATCTTTTAGGAACAAATGANNACTTATAAAATATTCAGAACATTTTCTGTTGAAGACGGCCTTATTGCTGATGGTGTTGCACCTATTGTTAAATCAGCCAACGGTGCAGTTTATGTTGGCAACAATTGTGGCGGCATCAATAAAATTATTGATGGAAAGATTATTAAAATTCCTGAACCGAAAGAAAACACATGCATTTGGTCAATGCTTGAAGATAAAGACGAAAATCTTTGGGTTGGCACTTATGGTGGCGGACTATTCAAGTTTAAAAACGATAAAGAA
>DKKR01000100.1:0-650 GCA_002455375.1 Bacteroidetes bacterium UBA6661 | reverse complement strand
ATTGATTTATTTACAACCTATCATGGGTTGCCATCCAACTCTATAAGATCGCTTTATTTCGATGAAGAAAAGACTTTATGGATAGGTACAGTAAGAGGTGGTTTTTCAAGATTGAAAGCCGGGAAATTTGTGAGTTTCACCAATATACCTGAGCTTTCAACATTAGATGTTTTTTGCATTGTGGAAGACAATGAGCAAAATTTATGGTTTACAACAAATAAAGGTATTTATAATGTAAAAAAATACGATCTCAACAATTATGCTGACCAGAAATCAGCAACGCTTTCTTTTAATTATTACGACAGAAAAGACGGATTAAAAACCTCAGAATTTAATTCNNCAATTCTCAATACCAGAAGAATTATCAAGAGCGACTACATCCCGCAAATAATATTTGAAAACATTATAGCTGATGGCAAAGAAATTTTACCATTAGGTAATATTAATCTGCACCAAAAAGTAAAAACTCTGGAAATAAATTATACCGCTCCTAAATTCAATAATCCTCAGAAAATATTTTTTCAATATAAGTTAGATGGTGTTGATGGCGATTGGCAAACAGCAACTACAGAACGCACAGTGCGTTATTTTAATCTGAACCCGGGCAATTACACTTTTAAAATTAGATTGTACGGCATTTTTGGTACAGA
>DKKR01000093.1 GCA_002455375.1 Bacteroidetes bacterium UBA6661 | reverse complement strand
GATTAGTTTAGATAGTTATTAATTACACTTGCTGGCCTTTAATGTTTTTATAAAATTTAACCATGACAACTGTGTGAGCAACTTGTTATTGGCGATTTATCTCTAAAGTGACGACTTCTCATTAAATTTTGATGACAGGTGGTTGATTTATTTGCAAGTTTACTTTATGTTCCATAATTTTCATACCTCATTTTAAACAAAGGTTGTATGAGAACTTATGACGAAAAACACATAAAGAATATTGCTCTTGTTGGATCAGCAAAAAGCGGTAAAACAACATTGGCAGAGACCATGCTCTTTGAAGCAGGTATTATCACCAAGCGAGGTTCTGTTGAAGAAAAAAATACGGTTTCAGATTATCATGAAATTGAACATGAACGACAGAGTTCTGTTTATGAAGCGACTATGCACACCGAATGGCGTGATTATAAAATTAATATTATTGATACACCGGGAATAGATGATTTTATAGGAGAAGTAATATCTGCAGTGAGAGTATGTGATACGGCTGTTATGTTGTTAAATGCACAACATGGTGTTGAAGCAAGCAGTGAAGTAATATGGGATTATGTGGACAAATACCGGAAGCCAACAATATTTGCTGTCAACCAACTTGACCTTGAACATGCCAATTTTAATGCAACGGTAGAAAAGGCAAAACAGAAGTTCGGCAATGCCATTACCGTTATGCAGTATCCGTTAAATCAGGGAACAGGTTTTAATGCGATTATTGATTTATTGAAAATGACGATGTATCGTTTTCCTGCAACTGGTGGCAAGCCTGAAAAACTTGAAATTCCACCGGAGGAAATGGAAAATGCCAAAAAGTTGCATAATGAATTGGTAGAAAAAGCTGCCGAGAATGATGAAAAACTGATGGAATTATATTTTGAGCGCGGATCACTTGACGAAGATGAAATGAAGCAAGGATTGAAAGCAGGAATGATGGCACATCAGATTTTCCCTGTGTTTTGTTTATCTGCAAAGAAAGATATGGGTAGCGGGCGACTAATGGGTTTTATTGATAATGTGGCACCTTCGGCAATTGATATGCCGGCAGAAATTGCTGAAGATAAAACTTTAGTTCCTTGCATTCCGACAGGACCAACAGTTTTGTTCTTTTATAAAACTATCATTGAGCCGCACTTGGGTAAGCTGGCGTTTTTTAAAGTTCTTTCCGGTGAGGTCAGTGCAGGAACTGACTTAATGAATCACAAAACAAATACAAGCGAAAGATTAACACAATTGTTTATCATGGATGGCAAAAGCCGCAATACCGTTGATAAACTTAAAGCAGGTGATTTAGGCTGCACTCTTAAGTTGAAGAATACATTTACAAATCATACGCTTTGTGGTAAAGGCATTGCAATCAATATAGAGCCAATACAATTTCCTGAGCCAAAAACCAGAGTGGCATTGATTGCTAAAAATAAAAGTGATGAAGAGAAATTGGGTGAGGTACTTGCTGAATTGCATCTCGAAGATCCTACCTTAGTAGTTGAGTATTCGAAAGAACTCAAGCAGGTTATTTTACATGCACAAGGCGATTTGCATCTTGCTGTAACAAAATGGCGGATTGAGAATGTATATAAAATGCAGGTTGAATTTATTAAACCACGCATATCATTCCGTGAAACTATTCAAAAACCTGCAATTGCAACATACAGACATAAAAAGCAATCGGGTGGGGCCGGACAATTTGGTGAAGTACATATTAAAATTGAACCTTACTATGATGGCATGCCAGATATGAAAGAGTATCCACTTCGTGATAAAGAAGAGCATGCACTGCCTTGGGGTGGAAAATTGGTTTTTAATAACTGTATCACCGGAGGTGCTATTGATACACGCTTTTTACCTTCTGTACTTAAAGGTGTAATGGAAAAAATGCAGGAAGGTCCATTAACAGGCTCGTTTGTACGCGATATTAGAGTAAGTGTGTTTGATGGTAAAATGCATCCTGTTGATTCAAATGATATATCATTTAAGATAGCAGGTATGATGGCATTTCGTGAAGCATTTCACAATGCACAGCCACAACTTTTAGAGCCTATTTATGATGTTGAAGTCGAAATGCCTGATGATATGATGGGTGATGTAATGAGTGATCTTCAGTCAAGAAGAAGTATAATAATGGGAATGGACTCACGAAATGGAAGACAAGTGATTCGTGCTAAAACTCCATTGCTTGAACTTGATGGTTATAGTACAGCATTAAAATCCATCACACAAGGAAAGGCTAAGCTAAAAACTTCCTTTGCTGAATTTGCTCCTGTGCCCGGAGACTTGCAAAAGAAATTGCATGATGAGTACGTGAAAGTAGAAGCTCTAAGCAGTTGAAGTAATTCAACAAAAACGAAAATTATTTTTGAGCTGACATTAAATGACGTGTCAGCGTTTCCTTCATCAGGTTTGCCGTCTGTTGTTTTAGTGAATCAACATCATTTTCAGTCATTCCTTTGGTGTCAATAGGTTTACTCCATTCTGCAATCAGTTTGCCCGGACGCAATGCTAATGGTGATTCAGGTGATAAAAGTACATCTGTATTTATCACTGTAAGTACTGCCAATGGTGTTTGTGTTGCAATAGCTAAACGAAATGCACCATCTTTAAATGGCAGCAATAGCTGATTTGTAAAATTTCGAGTGCCTTCAGGGCAAATAAATATTGAAATGTCCAACTCCAGTGTTTTGCGCATCGCCTCTATACTTTTTTGTCTGTCTTTTTTGTCACCACGTTTTACAGTGACGTAGAGTTTTCGGATGACATAGCCTAGCAACGGAATTTTAGTCAACTCTGCCTTAGATAAGAATCTGAAAGTATTGCTGCATGCTCGAGCATAGAGTGGAATATCCAACATAGAACGATGGTTGGCAACAAATACATAGGTTCCTTTATCTGAAATAAAGTCTTCATTGATAATTTTGTATCGGATAAAAAAACTTCTGAACAGTACCAATGCCCAAAATCGTGAAATGTTATGTGCTATAACAGGAGATTTCCTTTCACTGAAAAATAAAAATACTATAAAATATAGAGGGAAAACACAAAGCAAAGTGATAAAAAACACTATTGCTGCATATAATCCAAATGCAATTTTAAGCACCTTCATATAGCGCTATTAGTGTTATGTGTATGGTTGAAATTTATTTCGCTAAATTAAATAAATTTACGGCACATTACGTTAACTTTGCAGCCGTTTTATAAAGAGTAAAATATTATGGGAAATATTGCTGAAATCAGAGCCAGGCAAATACTCGACTCAAGAGGAAATCCTACTATTGAAGTTGATGTATATACAGATAATGGAGTTGTAGGAAGAGCTGCCGTGCCATCAGGTGCATCAACCGGAGCACATGAAGCCGTTGAGTTACGTGATAACGATAAGAAAATTTACCTTGGCAAGAGTGTGATGAGAGCTGTGAATAATGTAAATGCCATATTAAATAAAGAACTTCATGGTTATCCTGTTTTTGATCAGCGCAGTATTGATGCAGCAATGATTCATATTGATGGTTCTCCTAATAAAGCTACAATAGGTGCCAATGCAATATTAGGTGTTTCATTGGCATGTGCCAGAGCAGCTGCAAGCGAATCGGGCTACCCGCTTTACCGTTATATCGGTGGTGTGAATGCTCGCATATTGCCTGTACCTATGATGAATATCCTTAATGGAGGATCTCATGCAGATAATAGTATAGACTTTCAGGAATTTATGATAATGCCGGTTGGTGCAGAAAGTTTTTCTGAGTCACTAAGAATGGGTGTTGAAATATTTCACAATCTGAAGAGTGTTTTAAAAAGCAAGAAGTATTCTACAAACGTTGGTGATGAAGGTGGTTTTGCACCGGACATCAAATCTAACGAAGAAGCTATATTGACAGTGATAGAAGCAATAGAAAAAGCAGGTTACAAACCAGGTGATGATGTCATGATTGCAATGGATGCTGCTGCTTCTGAATTTTATGATGCAGAGAATAAGGTATATCATTTTAAAAAATCAAGTGGAGAAAAACTGACATCATCAGAAATGGTTAGCTATTGGAAGCAGTGGTGTGAGAAGTATCCGATTGTTAGTATTGAAGATGGACTTGCAGAAGACGATTGGGCAGGATGGAAAGAATTGACCAATGTGTTAGGAGGTAAAGTGCAGTTAGTTGGTGATGATTTGTTTGTGACAAATACAGAAAGGCTTGCAAGAGGAATTAAAGAAAGTATTGCCAACTCAATTTTGGTAAAAGTAAATCAGATTGGAACTTTGACGGAAACTATCAATGCTGTTGAAATGGCTAAGAACAACAGCTACACATCAGTGATGAGTCATCGTTCAGGTGAAACGGAAGACACAACTATTGCTGATTTGGCAGTGGCACTAAATACAGGACAGATCAAAACCGGTTCTGCATCTCGTTCTGACAGGATTGCTAAGTACAACCAACTCCTGCGTATTGAAGAAATGCTGGGTGGTGCTGCTGAATTTCCCGGAAAAAACTTCCGTAATTTGATTTAATGCCGGAGGTGCTGTATCTTTAGAATCTGAATTAACAACTTGAAAATGGAATTGGAAGAATCAGATGGTGAAATAAAGAAAGAAAGAATCAGGATTCGTAAACGTATAAGAATTAAAAAGAAACCTGATCCAAAGAAGAAGATTAAAAAGTATTTGCGCATTTTTGCATGGATTATCGTTGTTGCCATTTTTATTACAACTTTAATTGTGCTGTTTTCAGAGTCTGACCTTCGCTATGAAAATACCAAGAAACCTAAATCAAGAGTAGAGATAATTCCTTCAACAAAGGACTTCTCTGTAAACTTTAATTTGTAACAAACGTTTAAGAAGCAGTTATACAACAAGTATGGACAACATAAAAGAAAAATTCAAAGAGAAAGCCTTGCCGATGGCAGGTACAATTAAAGATATTGTAAAAACACACGGTAATTTTGTACTGGGTCAATATACAGTAGAACAGGTCTATCAGGGAATGAAAGGAATGATAGGCATGGTAACAGAAACCAGTAAGCTTGATGCCAATGAAGGAATTCGTTTCAGAGGATATTCTATTCCTGAACTTCGTGAAAAACTTCCTGTATCAAAAGAAGGCCCGGAGCCATTGCCTGAAGGGATTTTTTACCTCTTGCTCACCGGTGAAATGCCGTTACTGAAAGACGTTATTGAAGTTAATAATGAATGGATGAAAAGAGCAACCGTTCCTAAACATGTTTTTGATATGTTGGATATGTTGCCTGAAAAGACACATCCGATGACACAATTTTCAATGGCAATAATGGCTTTGCAGACTGAGTCTGTTTTTGCACGTAAGTATCGTGAAGGAATGAATAAGAAGGATTATTGGGATCCTATGTACGAAGATGTCATGAACCTCATTGCACGTCTTCCTCGTATTGCAGCATACATTTACCGTTCTACTTATAAGGAAGGCAAACACATTGAGCCGGATCCAAAGCTTGACTGGGCAGGGAATTTTGCACACATGCTAGGATTTGAAGAACTTGATTTCAGAAAGTTGATGCGATTATATCTTACCATTCATGCCGATCATGAGGGAGGAAACGTTTCAGCACATGCCACACATCTTGTTGGGTCAGCATTGAGTGATCCTTATCTTTCATTGGCGGCAGGTATGAACGGACTTGCAGGCCCGCTACATGGATTAGCGGCACAGGAAGTAGCCCGATGGATAATTGAGTTGCGCGATAAATATAATGGCGTTCCATCCCGCGAACAATTAGGTGAGTTTATTAAAACAACATTAACAGAAGGTAAAGTTGTTCCCGGATACGGACATGCCGTACTGCGTAAAACCGATCCCCGTTATACTGCGCAACAGGATTTTGCAAAAAAATATATGGCAGATGATGAACTGTTTAAAATAGTTCAATTGCTGTATGATGTTACACCGGAAATATTAAAAGCTACAGGTAAGATTAAAAATCCATGGCCAAACGTTGATGCTCACTCAGGTATATTGTTGATGCATTATGGCTTAGTAGAATATGATTTTTATACAGTTTTATTTGGTGTTTCAAGAGCTATTGGCGTGTTGACTTCACTTTTATGGGATCGTGCATTAGGAATGCCTATTGAAAGACCAAGTTCTGTAACAACACAATGGATTCAGGAGAAAATTAAATCAGGCGAAGCTGTAAAAGTAGAGTAATCACTGTGTGAATTTGCTTTAGTTATTTTTTTCTGACAATAAAATTATTTATTGCCAATAAGTCTATTTCTGTTTCCAGAAAACACTTACAGGCATCATCAGGATTGCAAACTATTGGTTGTCCTCTTAGATTGAAACTGGTATTAATGAGTATTCCTCTCCCGGTTATCTTTTTATATTCTGTTAGTAGTTTAAAAAATAAGCTGTCATCAGTTTCAGTCACCACCTGAATTCGTGAGCTATAGTCAACGTGTGTTACTCCTTGAATAGCACTTTTAGATTTTTGTAATTGTTCTGTTATACCAGCTTCTTCAGGAGTTGAGTCATTACCCATTCTTTTTTCTTTTTTAAGAAAATCTGTCATAGACATGAAACCATTTTCATTGCCTCCTTCATAAAATTCTAAATAATCTTCAATTAGCATGGCGGGCGCAAATGGTCTGAATGACTCACGTTTTTTTATTTTTTGATTTAATGTTTGTTGAATGTTCGATGTTGAGGGGTTAGCAAGAATACTCCTTGATCCAAGAGCGCGTGGCCCAAATTCCATTCTTCCCTGAAACCACGCTACAGTTTTATTATTTGATAGATGTGTGGCAGTGAGTTTTAGTAACTCTTCTTCTTTAAACTGTTCAAAATGTAAATTGTATTTTGTTAAAGACTGTGCAACAGTTTGGTTGTCATAAGCAGGACCTAAGCGACATCCTTGCAAATGATCTTTTTCAGGAGTTTTACGTTTGTTACCTAAAAATATATGCTCAATTGCAAGTGCTGCGCCAATAGCACCACCTGCATCACCGGAGGCAGGTTGAATATAAATTTTATTGAAAATATTTTGCTTGTTGAGTTTACCAACGGCAACACAATTTAATGCTACACCTCCTGCCAAACATAAATTGTCTGCATTTGTAATTTGTTTGGCCTGTTTAGCTAAATTAAAAATGACATCTTCTGTAATCGTTTGAATGGCTAATGCTAAATGGCAATGATTTAAATTTATTTCAGATTCAGCAATACGTGGTTTTATTTCAAAAAGCTCAGCCCAAAGATTTTCATTTATCATGCTTAACCCTTTTTGAAAATTAAAGTATCGTATATTCAGAAAAACAGACCCGTCTGACTTCAGGTCAAATAGTTCACTGATTTTATTTTTAAAAAAACTAAATTGCGAACTATTCTTATTTCCATAAGGAGCCAAGCCCATTACTTTGTACTCGCCTGAATTTACTTTAAACCCCAGGAACTGTGTAAATGCACTATATAACAAACCAATTGAGTGTGGAAAGTTGAGTTCTTTTAAAGAGGTAATAGTATTTGGTGTACCATTCATGATAGAGGTAGTACACCATTCGCCAACACCATCAGCAGTTATTATTGCTGCATTGGAAAAGGGAGAGGTATATAATGCACTTGCTGCATGCGAAAGATGATGCTCGCAAAATAGTATTTCTTTTGCCGAAAAATTCTCATCAATCAAATTTAAGTTTTCTCTGATTTTATTTTTTATCAAAACTTTTTCTTTAATCCAAAGTGGCACAGCCTGAGTAAATTGCTGAAAACCATTAGGAGCGGTTTCTAGATAGGTTTCCAATAACCGCTCTAACTTGAGAAACGGTTTTTCATAATATACAATATGATCAATTTGATTTAACTTTAAACCGGAATATTGCAAACAATATTTTATTGCGTTTACAGGAAATTTTGCATCATTTTTAATTCTTGAAAAACGTTCTTCCTGAACTGCGGCTACTATTTTACCATCAATGGCAATAGTCGCTGCTGAGTCATGATAAAATGCGGAAATGCCTAATACGTTGGCCATCTTTACAGAAAAATGTATTCTGACTGTTAAGTCTTATCTTTGATAAGGGCTGTATCTTATTTCAGTTCTTATATTAATTTGATGGTCTTCTTCTAAACATAATATACCCCTTACACAATTATTTAATAAGCGTTGTGAACCAAATCCCACTGAAATAATTCTGTCTTTTGAAATCCCTTTATTGATAAGATAGGCTGCCGCTTTATCTGCTCTGGCTTGTGACAATATCAGGTTATCACGTTCTACACCTCGTGAGTCTGTATGACAGCTTAATTCTATTTTTATGTTTTTATTCTCAAGTAATATATTGAACAGTTTATTTAACTCTGTTTTAGTTGACGGTGTTAAATCTGATTTTCCTTTTTCAAATGCAATGCCTCTCCAAATAACAGGCTTGTTGAAAATCACTTTTTCTAAAGTTAAATCCTTATTCAGTGTTGCTGATTTTCTGTAACCAAACGTAGAAATATTCTCTGAAGTTGTAAAATAACTTTTGTCTTCAGCGCGAAGTGTGTAGTCTTTATTGTTTTTTAATTGTGCTGTAAAGTTACCTTCGCCATCTGTTGTTAAAATAGTATCAATTGAATTTGCGGTCAACTTAAGATTAATATTTTTCAAAGGCTTGTTTGTTGACTTGTCAATTAATTTGCCTTTTAGCGTTAAAACCGGAGCATTCCTTTTAAATGAAAAAATATTGTCTTTGCCTTGTTGCCTGTTGCTGCTGAAATAGCCGCTTAATTCTTCATTATCACAAATCAAACCAAAATCGTCTCTGGGACTATTAATGGGGTAGCCTAAGTTTTCAGGTACTGTCCATCCATCAGCAGTTAACTCTGTACGATAAATATCAAGACCTCCAACACCAATCATACCATTACTTGAAAAGTAAAGTATTGAGTCGTTGAGTAAGAACGGAAACATTTCATTTCCACTTGTATTAATAACCTTCCCGATACTAGCCGGTTTACTCCATGTATTATTTATCCATTGTACTCTATAAATATCAGTACCGCCATAGCCCCATGGCATATCTGAAACAAAAACCATAGTATTACCGCTTGGTGAAATAGATGGATGGCCTACACTGTAATTGTTGTTGTTGAAACTTACAGGTCCGGAAACATTCCATTCACCATCCTTGGTTGTAGCTTCAAAAATTTCTAAAACATTTTCACTTTGCTGATTCGTGACAATTTTTTTTCCTTCATTAGCATTGCGTGTAAAGTAAGCTTTTGTGAATTCATTATTGAATGTGCATGGACCTTCATTAAAAATAGAATTAATTGTGCCTCGTAATGGAACCGGGTCCATCCAATGCCCTAATTCAGTTTGTTGTGCATAAAATAAGTTGTAATTATCAATAACAGGATTCGTTTTATAATTTTTTGGATCAGTGTTTCTGTTGCTAACATAAACAATTCCGGAATGGAATAATTCAGGGGAGAAATTACTCTCATCAATTCCGTTAAATGGTAGTCGTCTGACATCAAAGAGTAAAGAGTCTTTATAAAGCATTTCTATTGAATCGCAAGATGCTAATAGGTTTAATGCCCTGCTATCGGCACGATTTAGAACTAGAAATTTGTTTAACCATTTTCTTGCCTCAACATATTTGCCATTTTGCATTAGTGCTTCAGCGTAATAAAACTGATAAATCGGGTCGGTATTAGATGTTACTATCTTAGAATAAATCTGTTCAGATAGTGCATAGTTCTTTACATTACGATAACAATCTGCAAGTTTAATAAGGATATCTAAATTAAATTTTTTGTTAGTAACTTCCTGATAATACGGAATAGCTTTGTCATATAAGTTCTGCTCATAATAGGTGTCAGCTGTTCTTTGTTTGACAGATAAACAGGATGTGAAAAATAAAATAACAAACAATAAAAAAATGTTGCGTTTTCTATTCATAATTAAAAATAACGCGGAGTTTTTATTTTAGGTACATTATAACCAAAATCGTATCCAAGCATAAATTCATGCGATCCTGCTGAATGGTTTCTGAGTAGGGTAAGCGAATAGTCAAATGAATAACCAATTCGCAATTTTTTAGATAGCTGATATTCACCAATGACTGCAATTGCATCATTGGAGCGGTATGAAGCTCCAAGCCAAATGATATTGTTCAAAAGCAGATTTGCATTAATGTCGAATTGTAATGGTGCACCATCTACATATTTTAGAAGAACTGATGGTTTTAATTTAACCTGCTCACTTAATGAAAAAACATAACCTGTGGTCAGAAAATAGTGTCTTCTGATATGATGTACATCGGTCATTTCAAGAGACAGTGATTTAAGCGGGTCGTAACTTAAAAGCAGCGGAGCAGAAATACCTGCATAAAATAAATCAGTATGATAATATAAACCAGCTCCAAAATTAGGAAGTACGTTGTTTATGGTGTTCTTTTCGTAAACCGGGTCATTGTTGTCGTTATAAACCAGATCTGATAGCGTAGATTTCAAATAACTTAAACCTGCCTGAAGACCGAATGCAAGTTTTGACTCTCCATATTCAATAGTATAAGAATAACTTCCGAAGAGTTCTGTGCGATTTATAATACCTGCATGATCATTACTTATGTATAATCCTAAGCCAACATTTTTATCTTCCAATGCACCATGGATACTTGCAGTTTCTGTTGTAGGTGATCCTTTAAATCCTGCCCATTGTTTTCTTACCATCATTGTTGCACTTGTGAATGGTTTACTTCCCGCATAAGCCGGATTTATCAGCAGTGTATTAAACATGTATTGTGTTGTCATTGGAGCCTGCTGTGCAAACAAATAGTCAGACAAAATGAACATAATTATTATGGAACATAATTTTTTCATAAGCTTATCTTCTTAAATCAATATATGTTTTTAAGACTAAATTCCTGGCAGGTATCCGTAAAATGGCATAGTAAGTTCCGTCAGGTAATATTTGTTTATTATTAGACTTTCCATCCCAGTCATTATTATAGTTTTTCTTTTCATAAACTAAGTTGCCCCATCTGTTGAAAATTGTCAAAGTATTGTTTGTATTATCTAATCCTCTGATAACATATAAGTCGTTATACCCATCTTCATTGGGAGTAAAACCTGTTGGCATAACAACATCAGTAAAACATTCTTCCGGAGGAAGAATAGCAATCTTTACTGTGTCAGATGCAGTACATGTGCCATTGGTAATTGTCCAGACAAAAATATTTTTACCCGGACTTAAATTTTCAACCTTCGTTGCTGGTGATGATGGGTTTTCTATTGTGCTATTTCCATTTATGCTTTGCCATACCCCGGTACCTGAAGGTGGTGGTACTGCTGAAAGGAAAACAAAATTGTCACACACATTTTGATCAATACCGCCATCAGCTACAATTTTTTCTTTTTTGTTGATGACATATAATGCAGTGTCTGAACAGAAATTGTCATAAACCACCCAAGCAAAAACATTTACTCCATTTGCAATTGCAGTAATCTGCGTTGTGATAGAATCCGGGTCAGCAATTATCCCACTACCACTGCGAACAGTCCATTTTCCAAATCCATACGATGGGATATTGCCTATAAGTACAATGGTGTCAGTTCCACAAATAGATTGTGTGAAATCAGCACCTGCATTTAAGGCAGGTGGCTCAGTCAGGAGGAATGATTTTGTGGCAGAGCATCCCATAGAGTCGGTGACTGTTACAGTGTATGGGCCTGCAGTAAGATTTGTTACAGATGCTCCGGAAGCGCCACTTATTGACCATTGATAGTTGTAAGCAGATGTTTGAGTAAACGGAACACCACCATTTGCTATTACCTGAATTTCTCCGTCAGCTAGTGTGTTACAAGTAATATTGTAAACACCATTTTTGTTTGGAATTATTTCACTGATTGTAATTGTTGTCGGTTCTGTAATGATAAAATTTCTTACAGATATACAATTGTTGGCATCCTGTGCAGTAAATGTATAGTTACCGGGCCCAAGATTATTTCTTGTTAAGGTTGTTGGTCCATCAGACCATGAATAGGTGATGGGCTGTGCTGCACCGGTTACATTTAAAATAATGAAACCATCATTACTGCCAAAGCAACTCACGTTAGCCGAGTCTATAACTGATATTACAGGTCCCTGTATATTACTGATGGTTGAAATAACAAAAACTTCACATCCGTTGTTGTCTTTAACAAAAACCGAGTCAGATCCTGCGGAGAGGTTAGCAAATGTGTTTGTTGAAGAATAAACTCCATTATTAAGTTTGTACTGATAGGTACCGCCACCACCAGTTGCATTTACAACAATTTGACCGTTGCTGTTTCCACAACTAGCATTAGTTATTGTGAGTGTTGGTGTGATTAATGAATTCAGGTGATTAATATTTGCAACACTTTGTGCTGAACAGCCATTTACGTCTGTAACAATGCATGTATAGCTTCCGGCTTTTAAATTTATTGCAGTTGCTGTGGTTTGAACCGGTAAAGTGCCAATCCATTGAATATTTATTGGGGGTGTTCCTCCTGAAATGTTTACTGTTGCACTGCCGCTGCTATCACCAAAACAAACGATGTCTGTTGTTTGAATACTTGAAATTTGTGGGCCGTTGGTTGAAAGCATGCTGAATGTTGTATCTCTGCTGCATCCTGCATTGTCAGTAATAGTTAAAGTCATTACAGTTCCAGCAGTAGCTTGTGCAGATGTGGAAGTGCTGCCATTTGACCACAAAAGATTTAATGGCGCAACTCCGCCTGAAGGTGCTGAAATGGCAATTGCCGGAGTTCCTCCGTTACATGGGCCTGCAATTAAAGATAAACCAAATTGAATTTTTGGGTTTTCTGTCAGAGTTTGTGTAATAATTGTACTGCACTGCGCAGAGTCCGTTACCGTTAGTGTGTAAGTGCCTGCTGAAAGGTTATTGATATTTGATGTGGTTGAACCGTTATTCCAGAGGTAATTGTATGGCTGATTTCCTCCCGTTACAGTTGTATTAATAAATCCATTTGTACCTCCAAAACAATTGATGTTTTGTGTGCCTGAAATATTG
The DNA here is from genome assembly GCA_002455375.1 of Bacteroidetes bacterium UBA6661. Taxonomy (GTDB): domain Bacteria; phylum Bacteroidota; class Bacteroidia; order AKYH767-A; family OLB10; genus OLB10. The sequence goes on along the minus strand of DKKR01000093.1, from coordinate 2,460 downwards.
ACAACAGGAGCTGATAATGCACTGATTATTCCGGAATTGGTTGCTGTACATCCATTATTGTCTGTTATGGTTACTGTAATAATTTGACTTGACAGGCCATTGATTGTTTGAGATGTTGCATTGGTTGACCATAGATAGGTGTAAGGCTGTATACCTCCGGTTTGATTTGCCGTTGCACTGCCTGTAGGTGACGTGCACCCTGTTGGTGATGTTGTAACTTGTGCAATTAAAGTATCCGGCTGGGAAACCTGAATATCCGGCATTGTGTAACTACAACCTGTTCCATCAGTTACGGTTATATCATAGGAGCCTGCAGGAATGTTATTCAGGTTCTGAGTTTGAATATTGTTGTAAGACCATTGGTAAGTATAATTACCATCACCACCAGATGGTGTGATGGTAATACTTCCATTACTTAATCCAAAGCAAGTAACATAATTTAATGATGTAAGTTGGATAAAGGTAGCAGGAGTACGCTGAATAGTAAATGTATCTGTCTTTATACAGCCTAAAGCATCCGTTATGGTAATAGTGTAAAAACTATTTGCCAAAGTATCCAAAAGAGTTGCACCTGTAACACCATTACTCCAGTTGTAGATGTAGGGAGAAGCACCACCAGAAACGTTTATCTGAGCAATACCATTATTTAAATTACAAGATGCATTGGTAAGTGTATGCGAAATTGACATTAAGGGAGGATTCTGAAGACTGTCTGTTGCATTTACTGTACAGCCATTAGCATCAGTCACAGTTACTGTATATACTCCTGCAGGAATATTCTGAAGTGTTGCATTGTTAACTAAGGGGAATCCACTCCATTGATAGTTGTAAAATGGTGTACCACCTGTAACATTAACAGTCAGTGAGCCACTACTATCATTATGACATTTGATTAAGTTATGACTGAAGTTTGATATTGATGGACCATTTGTATGCCCGATAAAAACAGAATCTCTTTTTGTACACAGATTCCCGTCAGTAATCGTAATGGTGTAATATCCTGATGTTAAATTGATGATGTTATTTGTAGTATTGCCATTGTTCCATTGATAGGAGTATGGAGAAGTTCCGCCAGTTACTGCGACAATGGCAGAACCGTTCGCCTGATTACATTTTTCAGTAACTGAAGTAAAAGAAATATTTAAACCTGTTGGTTGATTAACTACAAAACTTTTTGTTGAAGAACAGCTGTTCGTGTCTGTAACTGTAACAGTATATGTACCTGCAGTCAGATTGGTTATATTTTGTGTAATTTGACCACCCGGAGACCATAAATAACTAACAGGACCATTAGCGCCATGAACTGTTGTATAAATAGCACCGGTGTTTTCCCCAAAACATTTTACATGAATTATAGAGTCTGTAATTGCAGGCCCACCAAGTGAATCAACCAATATGTTTTTAATGACACTACAGTTGTTTGCATCCTTGATTGTGACAGAATAGTTTCCCTTGGTTAAATTCGTAATGGTGTCATTCGTTGAACTGTTATTCCACAGGAAAGTATATCCAGGTGTTCCGCCTGAAACAGTCACCCAGGCCTGACCATTATTAATTCCGCATGTTTCAGGCAATGAGTTTATTGTAGCATTAATTGCTGTCGGGCTGTTAATTGTTACGCTTATTGAGTCCCTGCAGTTGGCAGTATCTCTGACAACTAATTTATAGGTTCCGGAAGCCAGATTGAAAATTGAATCGGTGCCTATTTGTGATGGTGTCCATGTATAGGTTAATGCTCCTGATCCACCGGTTACATTGACTTTAATAACTCCTGTGTTTTGTCCTGCACATTTTACATGTATAATAGTGTCAATAGAAATAACTAAGGACGGTGTATTGTTAACAACAAGTGTACGATTTGCAGTACATAGTTTGCTATCGGTTACAGTAACTGTGTAGGTGCCTCCGTTTAATCCCGATATTGATGAAGTAGAAGCGCCATTACTCCACAAATAGGTGTATGGCGAAGTTCCACCTGTGACATTAACTCCTGCACTACCATTTGCATTTCCACATCGCGCTGGTACTATTGTGTCAATTAATGTTAATACTGAAGGTTGTGTGATTATTTGAGTTTTATTCCCAACACAACCTGTTGAATCAGTAACAGTAACGGTATAAGTTCCTGCAGCAATGTTAACAATGTCCTGAGTGGTAGCAGCATTACTCCACAAATAGGTAACAGGGCCATTATTTCCTGTAACAGAAATATAAACTGCTCCATTAGCCTGACTAAAGCAACGCGCATTTTTTACAGNNAATATTTTGAGAAGCAGTTTTAGTACACAGTGCAGCATCAGTAACAGTAACAGTGTAGTTGCCGGGCAACAGTCCAGATATTGACGAAGTAGAAGCACCATTGCTCCACAGATAGGTGTAAGGTGAAGTACCACCGGAAACAGAAGAGCTGATCCAGCCATTGCTTTGAGCACAGGTTGCATTGTGTGGCGTTAAAGTAAT
>DKKR01000070.1 GCA_002455375.1 Bacteroidetes bacterium UBA6661 | reverse complement strand
ATGTGCTCTAACCAGCTGAGCTAAGGAGGAATTTACCTCTTAAGAATTTCTGCCCTAAGACAGAAAAATGTTTTTCTTAACTCTAACCATTCCGAAAACAATCGGAACTAAAGCACGTGTAATCACGAACACGTTTGTAAAGGGACGGCAAAAATAGCTTTTTTTGGTTAAAAAAAAATTTTAACCCGTTTTTTTATCCTGCCCAGCCTTCGCGATCTAAACTTCTGAAGTGTATTGCCTCTGCAAGATGCTCGGTTTTTATATCAGGGCTGGCAGCTAAATCGGCTATCGTTCGAGATACTTTTAATATTCTGTCGTAGGCCCTTGCCGAAAGACCTAATTTCTCCATTGCAGTCTTTAGCAGTTGATTACCCTCATCAGAAATACGGCAGATGTCGTGTAACATCTTACTGCTCATCTGTGCATTACAGTAAACACCGTCATGTTCTTTATATCTTTCCTCCTGAATTACCCGTGCTTCAACGACTCTTTTTCTGATGTCTTCGCTCTTTTCGGAGACACGCTTTTTCGATAGCTCTGAAAAAGAAACCGGTGTAACTTCAACATGCAGGTCAATCCTGTCGAGCAATGGCCCTGAAATTTTACTGAGATAGCGCTGAACAATACCCGGAGCACAAACACATTCTTTTTCTGGATGATTAAAAAATCCACAGGGGCATGGGTTCATAGAAGCTACAAGCATAAAACTGGCAGGATATTCTACAGAAAATTTTGCTCTTGAAATTGTCACCCTGCGTTCTTCAAGTGGCTGTCGCATCACTTCAAGTACGGTTCGCTTAAACTCAGGCAATTCGTCTAAAAACAAAACGCCATTGTGTGCTAACGATATTTCTCCGGGCTGTGGAATTCCGCCCCCGCCAACCAGTGCAACATCGCTAATGGTATGATGTGGAGATCTGAATGGACGAATGGAAATTAATGATGCCTGCTTGCCCATTTTGCCGGCAACAGAATGAATTTTTGTGGTTTCCAATGCCTCATGCAATGTCAATGGCGGTAATATGGTTGGAAGCCGCTTTGCCAGCATGGTTTTACCTGCACCGGGCGGACCAATCAATATTACATTGTGCCCTCCTGCTGCTGCAATTTCCAGCGAACGTTTAATGTTTTCCTGACCTTTAACATCACAGAAATCAAACTCACTTTTTATTTGTGCAGAATAAAACTCATCGCGTGTATTAATCACAACAGGCTGTAAAGTAGCTTCACCGGTGAAAAAGTCTATAACCTCTTTGATATTACTGATACCATACACATCAAGCGAATCAACAATAGCGGCCTCTCTTGCATTTTGTTGTGGCAGAAAAAAACCTTTAAACCCATGTTTGCGTGCTTCAATTGCTATTGGCAATGCTCCTTTTATGGGTTGCAGGCTGCCATCGAGTGAAAGTTCGCCCATGATAATATATTGCTCAATATTTTCGGCAACAATCTGCTGGCTTGCAGAAAGAATTCCCATAGCAATAGTTAAATCATAAGCCGAGCCTTCTTTGCGAATGTCTGCAGGGGCCATGTTTACTACGACTTTTTTTCCGGGCATTTTAAAACCTGTATTTTTCAATGCAGCTTCAATGCGCTGATGGCTTTCTTTTACAGCATTATCGGGCAAGCCAACATGAAAAAATTTGGTTCCCTGATCAACATTTACTTCTACCGTTATTGGTGTGGCATTGATTCCATAGACTGCACAGCCGTAAGTTTTAACAAGCATATAAAATAATAATGGCTAATTCTGTTTTTCTATTCGATAAACAAAAATAGCCATTAATAACTTTAAAAACCTAAAACATCAACTGCAAAGATTGCCTCTGCAGTAAATGTGGTCAACAAAATTCTTCGTAAGCCGCCTTCAGATTCTCTGCAATCATTTCAGCCGAGCGGCCTTCAATATGATGGCGTTCTACAAAATGAACCAACTCACCATCCTTAAATAAAGCAATGCAAGGCGATGAAGGTGGATAAGGTAAGGTGTATTTTCTGGCTTGTGCAGTTGCTTCAACATCTTGTCCTGCAAAGACTGTAACCAATTTACCCGGTTTTTTATCGCCTCTTAATGAAAGTGTTACGCCCGGCCGTGCTGTTCCTGCAGCACATCCGCATACTGAGTTTATAACCAACAGCACTGTTCCCTTACTGTTTGGCAATGATGCTTCAACGTCTGAAGTGGTTTTTAACTCCTCAAAACCTACATTGGTTAATTCTTGGCGCATGGGTGCGCATAATTGTTCCGGATACGGCATTTCTAAATTATTTTTTGCAAAAGTATATAAATACTCTTATTTGTTATTCAGTTCTGAAAACAGATTTTGCAGCACTTTGTTTAGGTTTCTTACAATATTTTTTACACTTCAGGATTCCTGAATTTATTCCTTTATCGAGGGGGCTTTAATTTTTAATGAATAAAAAACCAAATAAACTGATCAAAATCTTACATCTGTAAGCATAACCGGTCATAGTAGTGAAGCATTTCTGAAAAACTGTCGTTAAACTACTGTTTAATTTAAAGAAATCTCCACAATGGCAGAACACAAAACCTCTACTTCAAAGTACGAAAACAACATGTTTCCGGTAATTAAATTAGATTACAGCGGAAAAATTATTTATCACAATGTTGCAGCAATGCCTATATTAAGCTATTGGCAATGCAAGCTAAATGCTCCTGTAAACAATCAGGTAAAAGCTATTTATCCTGAAATTTTTAATGTCAAAACACCTGTGCCACATGATACAACAGTGCAATATCTTGAATACTTGTTTCACTTCTCTGTAATACCATATCCCGAAGCAGGATATATAGGCATTTATGGACACTGTATTGAAGAAGCATTAGTTACAGCGACCAATTCAACGGAACATCAGCATTCAAAATGATCAGAACGGTCACTTCAATTCCCGAAGGCAATTTTCATTCGGTTGACTTTAACGAAGTTATTCGTCAGTCAATAGACCGGTTGCGCTATACAGAAGGAATTGATAAAGTAAATTTTGACATTAAAGTAGATATGAAAGCTCCTTTTGCTGGCAACAACAAATTGCTGGAAGTAGTTTTCAATAATTTAATTTCAAACGGAATTAAATACAGAAAAATTACCGGTGACCCATCTTCCATGCGATTACATGTTTATTGTGATGAACAAAAAGCCATCATCAATATTCAGGATAACGGACTGGGCATTGCACCTGATGAAGTAGGAAAAATCTTCAATCTGTTTCAGAAAGAAAAACAACCCGAGCCCGGCAGAGGCATTGGCTTATATATGGCCAAAGAAATAATTGAAAAATTAGGAGGATACATTGCTGTTGAATCTGTTTTAAATACAGGAACAGCTTTCACCATTGAGATACCAAATAAATTAAACACCAAACCATTAAATAACTATTTTGAATAAGCTTATGGCCAATAAATACCACTCTGTTTTAGTTGTAGATGATAGTGAAGCCGAACAGGTGATGATAAAACAAATCATTACATCGGAGCCTTTTTGCGATCAGCTGAATGTTTATGCTGATGCCCGTAAAGCACTTGATTTTATTAAAGCAACACCAGTAGATCAGTTGCCCGAAATAATTTTCTTAGACATTGTAATGCCTGAAATGGATGGCTTTCAGTTTTTGAATGAGTTCGAAAAACTATCTGAATCGGTTCGTCAGAAATGCAAGATAGTTTTATTGTCGAGCTCCGACAGTTTTAAAGATCTGAATCGTGCCAACAAATGCCGTTATGTGAGAAGGTTTTTAAATAAACCATTAACCAACTCCATGCTGCAGGCTATCAACTTCTAGCTTCTCTTTTTACGAAAAAATTCTTTCAGTAAGTTGCTGCATGCTTCCTCAAGTACGCCTCCTTTAATTTTTGTTGAAGGATGCAGCAGGTTGGTTTTGCATCGCTGATAGCCGCGTTTTGCATCAGTAGCACCAAAAACTATCTGAGGTATCTGTGTCCAGAAGGATGCTCCTGCACACATCACACAAGGTTCAAGCGTTACATATAAAACACAATCGGTCAGGTATTTTGAGTTTAAAAATGCTGCTGCTGAAGTAAAACAAATCATTTCTGCATGTGCCGTAACATCATTCAGTTTTTCAGTCATATTATGTGCGCGTGCAATAATTCGTCCTGCATGAACAATTACTGCACCTACAGGAACTTCGTCACAATCAAAAGCTTTTCTTGCTTCCTTTAATGCTTCCTGCATAAAAGAATCATCACCTTGCTGAATTATGCTCATACTACAAATTAATCTAATTTAGCAGCGAAAATATCCGTTTTAAATAAACAATCTGTTTCTCTTGGCAAAGAAGGTTATAAAGTTTGATAACAGCAGTGAGCTTGACTTTCTGCTTGCAGGAATTGTTTGTCCGTATAAGGACTATCGCCTTTGTTTTGAACTAAACCGTGCATTAACACTTTCTTTCAAAAGAATGAAAGATCACACCTTGTATCTTGGCAAGCCGGGTGCAGTGGCAGCCTTTTCTTTTCACAAAGCCATAAATCGTTTTGGCGAAGAGTTTTATGTGCTCGGAAACAAAAGTGTTCAGGCTACACTTATTCCTGAAAAGCCTGCCTTTGATTTTTTTATGATTGTAAAAAATTACGGAGCCTATTTTGACTTTAACGACATTCGCAACAAAATAAAACAAATAGAAATGGTATCTGCCGTGAGTGAGCTTCGTGTTGAAGAGCTCAAGTCGGCTGACAACTTTATTTTCGACTGATTATGCATCATTTTAATAAAACTAAAATTATTACCACCCTGGGTCCGGCCACCAATTCAAAAGAAGCCATTTACAAACTCATTCAGGCAGGTGCCGATGTTATGCGTATCAATGCTTCGCATGGCGATCATACTTTTTTGAAGTCTATTGTAAATAATGTCCGCGAAATCAATGAAGAAAAACAAATGAACATTGCGCTCTTACTCGATTTACAAGGTCCTAAATTGCGTGTCGGTGATATTGAAGGCGGGCAGTGCGAACTTGCCGACAAGCAGCAATTTGTTCTCACAACAAAAGAGATGGACGGTAATGCTACAAAGGCTACTATCCGTTATAAAGATTTTGCTAACGATGTAAAGAAAGGCGATATTATTCTGATAGATGACGGAAAATTAAAGTTAGAGGTAAAGCAAGTCACAGCGGAACAGGATGTTGTTACTCAAGTGATAAATGGAGGTGTGCTGATGTCGAAAAAAGGTGTTAACCTTCCGTTTACCAATATCAGCATTCCATCAATAACAGAAAAAGACCGTGCAGATATAGACTTTGCCATTGAAAATAATATTGAATGGATTGGCTTATCATTTACCAGAACGGCTCAGGATATATTGAATCTAAAAAAAATCATTAAAGACTGCGGCAATGCCATGAGGGTTATTGCAAAAATTGAAAAACCGGAAGCAGTCAGAAACATCAATGAGATTATTGAAGTTGCTGATGGTATTATGGTAGCCCGTGGTGATTTAGGTGTAGAAATTGATCTGGCACAGGTTCCTATTATTCAGAAGAAGATTGTAAAAAAATGTCGTGCTGCAGGAATTCCTGTAATCATTGCCACACAAATGATGGAGAGTATGATTACCAATTTCAGACCCACACGTGCCGAAGCCAACGATGTGGGCAATGCTGTTTACGATGGTGCCGATGCCTTGATGCTGAGTGCAGAAACTTCTGTAGGAAAGTTTCCTGTTGAGACGGTAAATTCCATGAGAAAAATTATTCAGGCTATAGAACACGATCAGGAAATTTATTACCGCATGAATCAACCTGATAAAAATTCAAAAACATTTATTTCGGACACCTTGTGTTATCATGCTGCGGAGTTAGCCAATCAATCAGGTGCAAAAGCTATTGCAGCAATGACACATTCAGGATACACGGCTTTCAGAATTTCGAGTCAGCGGCCCAAGGCCGGGCTTTTTATTTTTACTGACTACAAACCCATTCTCAACACCTTGAATTTGGTTTGGGGTGTGCGAGGCATATATTACAATAAATTTGAAAGCACTGACCAGACCATTGATGATATTAAGAACATTTTGAAAGAGCAAGGTTATGTTGATGCAGGAGATGTGGTGATACATGTTGCCAGCACGCCATTAAAAAAACGTTCGCGAGTAAATACTTTAAAAATTAATGTAGTGGACTAAGGATGGTTAGCAGCGATGTGTTGAATAAAGCCCGCAGGTATTGCACCTATCAGGAAAGAAGTCAGCAGGAGCTGCGAGAAAAGCTTTACTCGCTCGGACTATTTAAAAAAGATGTAGAAGAAACCATTGCAATGATGGTTACAGAAGGTTATCTTAACGAGGAACGATTTGCTATTGCCTATGCCGGAGGAAAATTCAGAATAAAACACTGGGGGAAAAATAAAATCAAACAAGCATTGAAACTAAAAAAAGTTTCTGACTACTGTATCAGGCAAGCGTTAAAATCTATATCTGATGATGACTATTTGAAAGTGCTGAATGAACAAACAGAACTTTGCAGAAAAAAAATAAAAGAAAGTAATACTATTAAAAAAAACTACAAGGTTGCGCAACAACTAATGGCTCGTGGTTTTGAAGCTGATGAAGTTTGGAAATGTATATTAAAAGAAAAATAAGCCATGCAGATTAGTTGTGCATGGCTATGTTTTTGCGGTTAAGGACTTCAAGTTCTTCAGCAAATAAATCGCGAAGAAATGCAACAATGGCTGCGGGTTTTGCAATTAATTTCTTTGCTTTTTTGGTTTTTTTAGCAATGGTTTTTTTCATAATATGGAGTATTATATGTTATACTTACTTACCATATTTCAAATTTTGTACCAAAAAATTTAAATAGATAAACCACTGGATATCAACAGGTCGAGATTTTCCGGAATTTATTATTTTCTATTTGTCCTAAAGTAATAATCGTGCCTATACAGCTGAAAAATGCAGCACACAAATTTTTTACCTCAAACTATCAATCTAAAAATCTATACACGATGTCTTATTGTTGATAACTTATTTATACTAATTTAATACGATTCCAGTTATTTCAAATTAAATTTGATTCACATTTCAGTCACTCTAAAAACCAAATCAGATGGCAGACCTTAGATATCCCAACGAAGTTTTCAGATTTGCAAACGTTCGTGCTCTTCAAAAACATTTAGAAGCAGATTATCCTTCCCGTTATGTAGATTACAGTTTTGTTGATCAGGATATTCTTGATAATTTTGATTTGGAGTTCCAAAGAAGGACAGATAAGAACCGAAGCCGAACGCACACATACAGTTTTATTGGATGCCAAAGGAATAGCCTTAACTGATTTTGCATCGCCTAAAATAAATGAAGTGAGGAATGAGGGTGATTTAAAAGATTTGAAATTAGCTAAAATTGAAAAGGCAAGAGGTTTAGTTAAAGAAAAGTTTGGCTATAAGTAGAATAAAACATGAACAATATTTTAAAAATTCTTTTCATAGTAGCCATATCTACCAACCTGTCAAGTTGTAAGAAAAAAGAAGTAGAGGTTTATTATAGACTAAAATTTTGCGACACTTGCTTAACAATAGGCGGAGCTATTGAATATGAAAAACAAAATAACTCAATTGAACTACCTCCTATGCCAGAGGAAGAGTTTTATCAATCAATATATCACAAATTTGATCCTGAATATTCAATAAGGCTAAATAAAGGAACTCATGAAAAACATATTTACGCCTTTAAAAATTTTTTAGATGTTGATACTATATTTAAATTGAAAATATTAAAAGCCTACATATACCCATTTGAACTAAAAGAGGATTCTTTGTTAAACAGGCTCTTTTTAGAAGAGATTCGTATAAAAATTTTTAATACTGATTCGGTTATTGATTCGCTTTATGACTTACCGCGATTTACGGAGTGTAAATACGATTCATTAAAACTGTTTTTAATTTCTTTGAAAAAAAGTATGATAAGTATTTTAAAGAAAAGTATGGTCAATCAGAAGGGCAACGAATTCTTTCTTATGAAAGGGCGCCAAATATTCAAAATTATCCGCTCATTGGTGATATGAATGCCTATTATAACGGATGTGATGATTTTGGTATTGGATTGGAAATATTTTATAATATCCCAAAAGAGGGTAGGTATGACAAATATAAGAATCTCAACCCTGATGATATGAGTATTTATTTGAACAAAACTATTCATTACAAAAATTACCGCGATTTTGAGGAGGCTGGATATATTATGTATTAAGTTTTACCCCCCTCGTCCTCATCTGACGGGAGGAGGGAGTGGTGTGCGCGAGACGAGGATGCGATTAACACCTGTGTCTTGTCCTGAAATAGGTTTA
>DKKR01000098.1 GCA_002455375.1 Bacteroidetes bacterium UBA6661 | reverse complement strand
CATCTTTATTATCATTTACTTCGCTAATACCCACCGTACAATCTATTACACTTACATCATCAATAAATAAGTAAGATACATATCGGCTTTGAGGAACATTGTTATTTATAGAATCAATCAAGGTATTAGCATCATCTTTAAAGTTACCAATGGTAAAATACTTTTCTCCTCCATTGGCAATGTACGTCCCCGAAATTTGCACCCAATTAAGCGTATCATAAATTATGTTGCCTGAAGGGTTTGAAATTTGCGGTACAAACGGAAGGTTGGTGTTGATGGTATAATCAACCGCGCTGTCAATAGATAAGTATAATCCTATGCCGTCTGTAACATATTTTAATTCCTCTGCAACCGATATATAAAAGCTGACACAATACTCATGCCCCTGTTTTAATGTGTCAGAAAGTTCTCCGCCAATATATTCTCGTCTGTTAATTCCATTTGGGAAAATTGAAGAAACAAATGTGCCTAACCCTACATAAGCAATTCCCGTTCTGGCATATTGATAACCAGCATTGCTTAACGGTACCGGTGATGTTCCGCAAAATATATCAGGCTGCTCACTAAAATAATCAGGACTGCCTATATTAGCAGTGTACCAATATTCGCATTGCATTGGAATTGCTGTTGTTGTTGGGCATGCTATTGTATCCTCAAACGAAGGGTTCAAAACAAGATTTTGTGAATCTGCTTTAATAGCAGAAAACAAGCATAAATAAATAATAAATTTTTTCATAATTTAAAATTGTGAGGAGGCACAAAGCCTCCTCACAAAAATAATTATTTAATTAACTACCAATTTAATTATTTCACTGTTACGCTCCGTAATTTCCACCTTTACCATGTATATGCCTTTTGACAACTCAGATACAGGTATTGAAATTAAATTACTGCCTTTTGTTAGTTTGTATTCTTTTATTTCTTTTCCTAACATATCCATTAATTTTATCTTCCCGTTTTCATCCTCTCCTAACACATTTTCATAATACACCACAGTATTAGCAGGATTGGGATATAATTTTCCTGAATGTTTGATATCCGTTTGCTTTGGCGCAATCATTCGCAGGCTTGCTATTCCGGTAACATCATCGGCATTGGTATCAATCATGGCTCGCGCCATGTAAACTCCGCCACCACCGCTTATGGCATTTTCGGCAGCTATGGCGCTCAGTGCTTCGTACTGTGCCGAGTCGGGCTGCTCACCGGCTAATGCAAAATACAGCGCATACACAGCCTGCTCGTTTTCTTCGGCATGGTTAAGAGGAGTTATGTTGTAGTTCAGCTCAGCAGCATAAGCGGCATTGGCTATAGCCGAATCGGCAACGGTTCTGAANNAGGCTGTCATCGCTCAGCAGCAGCTCATACACCTGCCTCTGCGCCCAGTACTGCATGTCAGCATCGAGGCTGTCATAATATCCCTCTTGGGCAGCCACATCGGTAAGCCCCACTGGCGCACCCCGATAACTATCGGGGTGCGCCAGTGGGTGTATCTACCTAAGAGAACCAACTTTAATACTATAAACCATTATCAAATTAAACAAGTTGAAAATGACTTAAACAACAGACCACGTAAAACATTAAACTTCAAATCTCCTAAAGAACTATTTTTGTGTGAAACTTCATTTTAGAATGCAGCTTTCATTTTCTGAAACAGGTCATATATCATTATGCCTGCACACACTGCAATGTTTAAGGAATGTTTAGTGCCATGTTGCGGCAATTCTATTGCCCCATCACACATTGCTAATGTATCATTGCTTACACCATCAACTTCATTACCAAATACTAAAGCTAACTTTTCATCACTATTAGGTTTAAAATCAGGCATAGCAATACTTTGGCTTGTCTGCTCTGCAGCAAAAATCTTATAACCCTTTGCTTTAAGTTCAGTAAAACAGTCTTTAATATCAGAATAATATTGCCAGTTTACAGACTCTGTAGCGCCCAATGCAGTTTTTAAAATATCTTTGTGAGGTGGTTGTGCCGTGATGCCCGTTAGAATAATTTTTTCTACCGGAAAGGCATCGCAGGTCCTGAAAACAGAACCTGTATTTAATGCACTTCTGATATTTTCAAGAATAATGACAACAGGAATTTTTTGTATTTGCTTAAACCCCTCTTTCGAAGCGCGACCCATTTCGCTGCCGGTTAACTTTTTCATTTTTTACAATTGAAGACAAAAGAAAAAAATAAAAGCGAAACTCCGCTCATGCAGCAATACAATGCCATCAAAGCAAAGTATCCTGATGCATTACTGCTCTTTCGTGTAGGCGATTTTTACGAAACTTTTAGTGAGGATGCCGTAAAGACTTCAAAAATTTTGGGCATAGTATTGACAAAACGCTCCAATGGTGCGGCATCAGAAATGGAGCTTGCAGGCTTTCCTTATCATGCACTCGACACCTATCTGCCTAAATTGGTTCGTGCCGGACAGCGTGTGGCCATCTGCGATCAGTTAGAAGACCCAAAGACAACAAAGACCATTGTCAAAAGAGGGGTAACAGAACTTGTATCTCCCGGTGTCACCTACAATGAAAAAATTCTTGAAAACACACACAATAATTTTCTTGCAGTAGTTCATCTTACAGAAGATGTTTCAGGTGTGGCTTTTGCTGATGTGTCAACAGGTACATTTTTTACTGCACGAGGTAAAGATGCCTACATAGAAAAGCTGCTTCAGAATTTTAAACCCAGCGAAGTGGTATTGCAGAAATCCATGCAAAAAGATTTTGTTGCGCGCTTTGGCGATGGCTTCTACACCTACACGCTCGATCAGTGGGCTTTTCAGAAAGAATATGCTGAAGAAGTTTTACTCAAACATTTTCAGACCAATTCACTTAAAGGCTTCGGTATTCACCAAATGGACGAAATGATTGTGGCATGTGGTGTAGCCTTGCATTATTTCGGACAAATGCAACAACAAACATTGTCGCATATTACAGGCATTGCACGTATTGACGAAGAACAATATGTTTGGCTCGATAAATTTACCATCCGCAATCTTGAACTTGTTGCTTCGCCACATGAAAATGCACGCACCTTAGTTGATGTTATAGACAGAACCGTCACACCCATGGGTGCGCGGCTACTCAAGCGGTGGATACTCCTTCCGTTAAAAGATATTCAAACCATTCAGGAGCGGCATGATGCCGTTGCGGCTTTCACCTTAGATGAATCATTAAGAGTGCAGGTAGCAACATCACTGCGTCATATTGGCGATATTGAACGTATGCTTTCGAAAATTGCATTGCGCAGAATTTCACCGCGCGAAATGGTGCAACTCAAACGTGCTTTATCTCAGATTCAACCTATAAAAGACAACCTTGCTGCTGTTGGCAACAGTACATTTAATGTTTTATCAGAACAGCTCAATCCTTGCAACCTGCTCATCCAAAAAATTCAGGATGCACTTGTTGAAGATGCTCCACCACTTGCATCAAAAGGCGGATTCATTGCTAAAGGATTCAATCAGCAACTTGACGATTTAAGACAAGTAGCTTTTTCCGGTAAAGATTATTTGCTAAAAATTCAACAGCGAGAGGTTGAACAAACCGGAATTTCCTCTCTCAAAATTGCCTTCAACAATGTGTTTGGTTACTACATTGAAGTAACCAATGCACATAAAAATAAAGTCCCCGAAAGTTGGATAAGAAAACAAACGCTCGTAAATGCCGAGCGCTACATCACTCCGGAACTTAAAGAATATGAAGATAAAATTCTGGGTGCCGAAGAAAAAATTGCAACTATCGAGAATGAAATTTTTCAGGAGATTATCAGCTTTACACAAAACTACATTCAGCCATTACAGGTCAATGCATCTGTTTTATCGCAGCTCGACTGCCTGTTGTCGTTTGCCAATGTTGCATTAGACAACAACTACACACGTCCTGTTGTAAACGACAGCCTTGTTCTTTCCATCACAGAAGGAAGACATCCTGTACTCGAAAAACAAATGCCTCCGGGTGAAGCCTATATTCCTAACTCCATTTTTTTAGATCAGCAAACGCAGCAAATTATCATGATTACCGGCCCCAACATGTCGGGAAAGTCTGCCTTGCTCAGGCAAACGGCACTCATAGTACTCATGGCGCAAACAGGCAGTTTTGTTCCTGCCAAGAGTGCAGAAATAGGCTGGGTAGATAAACTCTTTACCAGAGTAGGGGCAAGCGACAACATCTCTTCTGGCGAATCAACGTTTATGGTGGAGATGAATGAAACAGCAAGCATCCTAAACAACATCACGCAGCGCAGTTTGGTGTTGTTAGACGAAATTGGTCGCGGCACTAGCACTTATGATGGCATTTCCATTGCATGGTCAATTGCCGACTTTATTCACGAATCTAAACATGCACGTGCTAAAACACTTTTTGCCACACACTATCACGAGCTCAATGAAATGACCAATACCTACAGCAGAATAAAAAACTACAATGTGGCAATAAAAGAAGCGGGCAATAAAATTCTTTTCCTGCGCAAGTTAGTCCCCGGAGGCAGCGAACACAGTTTTGGTATTCACGTGGCACGAATGGCAGGCATGCCGCCACATGTCATTAATAAGGCCGAAAAAATGCTTCAACTGCTCGAAAAGGCACACAGCAACACAGAGTTGTTGCGCAATGCCGGACATCAGGCCGACAAAGACGCCATGCAGCTAAGCTTCTTTCAGCTTGACGACCCGCTGTTAGAACAGATAAGAGACGAAATTCTTAAAACCGATGTCAACACCCTCACGCCCGTAGAGGCACTCTTTAAACTTAACGAGATTAAAACGCTGCTTTCGAAAAATAAAAAGTAAAAAATTTGTTCTTATTTTATTTTTTATAATTTTGCAATCCCTTCTAACGAAGTCGGGTATTTAAGTATTGAAATATCAAGCAATTATGCGGAAGTAGCTCAGTTGGTAGAGCGCGACCTTGCCAAGGTCGAGGTCGCGGGTTCGAACCCCGTCTTCCGCTCTCAACAAAAGTTACCGCCACACAAGTAGCTAACGGTTAGTTTCTGTTAAACCAGTAGCTGTTAATTTTAGGTAACTTTTTTTTTGAAGTTCCTTTTTATCCGGATGGTGGAACTGGTAGACACGCAGGACTTAAAATCCTGTGGACCTTAAACGTCCGTGTGGGTTCGATTCCCACTCCGGGTACAACAAGTGAA
>DKKR01000020.1 GCA_002455375.1 Bacteroidetes bacterium UBA6661 | reverse complement strand
GACGACAAGCCGCAAGCCCCCAATTTAATGTGTCCTGTAATGCAATAAGATATTTTTGAGTTGAATCAACTGCCCCCAAGCCACCATTTTTTGCTATGTCTATAACACTATAATTTATTTCATAAACAGGATAAGAAAAACCGTCATATTCTATTGAATGATGAAACAAAACATATTTGGTTGAGTCATTTGGATAAGGCAAAAATACATTTGCATAAGGAATAGTAAGTCCATTCGGATATGCGTTTATAATGGTATTATATCCTAAAAAACTACCGTTCATCATGGTATCACCTGTGCTGTTTGCTATCCATGCACCGTTACTNNTCATAGCCTAAAAGCCAGTTATGGTTGTAACCTTGCGACATGGTGTAATTTGAAAATAAAATCATGAGCAGTATTATACTGCTCATGATTTTATTTTTTAATTCTTTCATCGTATTATTGTTAATTTGCTAACTATTGACTTCTTATTACCTGCTTTTATATCGATAGCGTACATTCCCTCCGATAAACTATTTAAATGAATGAAATGTTGTTTTTCTCTACAGTTAAATTCTGATGTGTAAACTATTTCATTCAAAACATTCTTTATCTGAATCCTACATATTCCATCATCTATTCCTGTTAGTTGAACTATTACATTATTACTTGCAGGGTTCGGAACGACCGTAATGCTTTCTCCTCCCTCTTTTGTTTGCTCATTATTTGCTGCTTTTCTATATCCTTCTTGTGTACACACAGAAACATCATCATACTCAATTGAATCATTCAATAGAACAATAAAACTTCTTGCTTTATAAACAGCCTTACCTCCTACGTGAGGACACTGCACAGCTACAGCTAATACCTGACTATACCTGCTTTGCAACTCTGATATTCCTCCTGTTTGAAAGGCAATTTCAACATCGGTCATTTCCTTTTCGTATTCATCGGGTGTATTACTTGTAATGATTGAATTACTTACTGATTGTATGTTTATCAATGATTGCTCCTTTGCTTGAACTAATTGATTAAGTAAATCAGTTTTATTTTGAAGCGCATTATTTAGTTGCTGTACTAAACTATCTCTTTGATTAATTAAATTTAATGTTGAATCCGCCTTAGCCAAACTGTCTAAATAAAAAATGTTTCCAATAACGGAATCCGTTAAATTACTTAAACTATTCAAACTTTGATTTTCTGTTTCACTGATAACATCAGCCTCTTTCATTGCTTTGTTTACAACATATAACTGCCCTGTTGCTGTGCTTTCATTAAGTGCTAAAAATGAAGTAAGCAAAAAGTTTCCATAAGCCAATGAATCGTTTTCTTTTAAATCTTTATACAAATAATTTTTTGCCATTATCTTTGTTTCATCTGAGAACTCAGATGTTTTCAAACTGTCTTCTGCTATTGTAAGTTGCAGTTGAGAAGCTGCCCTTTCATCATGAGAAATATCTTCACAAAGTATATAGCCTGTGCAATCAAATTCAATACCTGTGTGCGGTTGTATCCATCCTGTATTATTTGCAGGTATGGTTGGTATGTAATTTACGCCATAGTTGTAATCAATTAAAAATGCAGATAAGAATAAGTTGGGCTGTGGAGTATTATTCAAATTATTTGCTCCATAGCCACCTGTAGAAAAGGGTCCAAACCAAAGGTTCCCTGCATGAGCCTGTGTGTCTATTACAGCATTGGTGTATAACCGCAGTCCTTCAAAATGCCTATTCATTTTTGCGCCTTTAAATTTTGTACCTGTGCAAGCACCATCAAAGTAGTTGCCATAGTAAGTTGAATCTGTATTATTGCAGTTCAAAAAATTATTGGTGCTGTGTGATACATTTATTCCTTTGTTCTGATAACTTACAGCAGGATAGCGCCCGCTCACTGTATTACAACTCACCGTTGAACTGTCGCAGCCTGTAAGCGATATGCCGCTGGTGGTGTTGCCGCTAAGTTTTATCATGTTGTCAACAATGGTAGCGTTTTTGGCAAAGTTAACCGTTATGCCGTTGCCGTTGGCTGCTTCTATTACATTACCTTTTAACACATAGTTACCTGCATTGCAGTTGGTAGCTATTATCTTTATACCCACAGAGCTGCCTCCTGTGGTTACTTTTATCGTGTTGTTCTTTGCTGTCATGGTTGCCTGCTCGCTGTTTTGAAATACAATGCCTGCCTTGCCCGCCTCTATATTGCAAGCTCCAACATAGGTGCTCATGTTAGTACTGTTGCAGTACAGATGGTAACTACCGTTGCCGGTAACGTGCAGGGCATTTACGTTGTTGATGTCTGCCGTTGTCCACTCTGTGTAAATGCCATGTTCGCAGGTATCTATCAGGCAGTCGGCAACCTGTATTTTTCCTGCCTTGCCAGCCGTCTTACTCTCGGCAACAATGGCCGAGCCTTTATGTGCTGCACTGCCATAGATGCTGCCCCCTTTATTCATGTTGTAAAAGCGTCCTTTCTGAACTTTCAACATGGAGCGCACTGCGTAAATGCCCCAGTTGCAGTTGCGAAACTCATTGTACTGGTAGTCGCCAATGGTCATTACTACGTCATTAAACTCCATGCCGGCACGAGGCATGGCATGGTGTGGCGGCTGCCCTGTATAATCGGGCTTAAAGGCTGTTGCATACAGCCCAAAGTTGCAATCGTTTACATAGCCCTGTATGTTGTTCAGTCCGTTGCTTTGCTGCGGCACAAAGATGCTGCGCACGCAGTCGGTAACACTGCTGCCGAGCAGAAAGAATGATGAGCCATTCATTGCCTGTATGCCTATGTCGGCATCGGCAACAAGGCTTTGCTCTGTCATCACCAATCTGGATTTGTCGTTCAGCATGATACCCTTCCACATCTGTGTACATGCGGTAATTGATGTTCCCTGCAATATGAGTGCGCCTCCTGTGAGAACGATTATCTGCGCAGCAGGATAGGCATAAACAGAGCAGTTGGTGAGAATTAAAGTGTCGTTTACATAAAACCTTCCATGTAAGACAAAACTGGCATTGCTATAGCTTGCACTCATTGGTAGTGAGAAGCTGCTGTCTGCAATTTGCTGGGCATTGGGTACGTTGCATACATTTATCACTGTAACACAAACACTATCCTTCCACGTAGTGCCCATTGGCGAAGTAACGGAGGCTACATTGTAAAAACAACTGCCTTGTGTAGTAAAATAACCGCTTACGGTGTACGTGGCGCATTGCATGGAGGCGAGGGTTACTTCTCTGTTCATTTCTTTTGCTTGTCCAAAAGAAACGAACCAAAGAAAAAGACACCAACAAAGCCAACCGTAAATTTTCTTTTTACGCAATACCTGCCCTGCATAAGCTGGAAAATTTACGGTTCGCACCTTTGTTGGATCGTCAGCGCACATTGATGTTCTACATGTTTAGGACAACCAACTTTTTATGCACCCTTTCATTGCCACTGCTAATCACACATTGATAAACTCCGTTAGCAAGTTTTGGTAATGTGATGTACTGCATTGTACTCCACGGTGGCAAGTTTTGTTTGTAAACTTGTTTGCCGGTTATATCAAATATTTGAAGTGTGCCGGATTTGTTCTGTGGCAAGAGATAAACAATTTTGAAGTTGCCATTATTTGGATTTGGCGATATAGAAAAATTAAAATCATGTTCAATTTCAGAAACAGAAGTTAGGCTATCACATGGGCTACCAACCAAACGCCCTAAATAATAATTAGGGTGATTGGGAACGCCTCTAAAAAAACAATTTGTATGTATGTTGTGTAAATTAACATTACAGGCTACGCCTGCACTGTCAGGATAATCCATTTCATGCAAATCTAAAACGCTACTTCCTGATGATATGTATATCTTGCCGTTTGCGGCAAGATACATTAAATTAAAGTCTGTGTAAAATGTAGGTGGTGCAGAAAGAAACGTATCATTAGTTGCAATTAATTGATGTGGTATTAATCCAAAACTATCTGTGTCATATTGATAAATATTTTCAGCACTTGCAAAGTACAAATATTTTGAATATGGTGAAAAAGCTGTTGCTGTTGAAAGATAATTATCAGAAAAATCAATAACGGTATCTAAACTGAAAATGCCTGAACACCTGTCAAAATTAAATAATGAAACACGAGATAAATAGTTCATTCCATTAGCACCATAGCTACCGCCAAAAGCAAATTTTTCACCGTCAGGTGAAAAAGTGGGCTGCCCTACAAATCCCCATAAAAAACTTGTAACAGGAAATGTTTGCAATCCCATATATTGCAAGGTATCAGGAGTTAAAAGAAAAACGTGCATTCCTGTTGCATAGTGAGACATTGCCACTACCCACCAATCCCTTCCGTTGGCGTGTTTACAGGCAGCAAAGCCCCAACTAAAAGTGTCAGCAAGAGCAATGTTGTTTTTTGAAATAACCTGTCCTAATCCTCCATTCATGGATAAATCAACCACTGAATAAAAAATTTCTCGACAAAATAAATTTATATTGTAATCGGCAGTATGATGAAATAAAACATATTTGTTTGAATCATCAGGCATAGGTAAAATAATATTTGCATAAGGCATTGGCAACCCAAAATCTTTCCAATCATCAACAATTTGACTTGGGTTCAATCCACTGCCATTGCTCATGGTATCGCCTGTGGAATTAGCAATAAAAACGCCATTACTACTCATTAATATATTTCCGTTTTCATCGGAAATATTTCCTTGTGTAAATTCAAATGGAATATCTCTTTGCTCTAATGTTAATGAATAAGAAATGTTTGTAAATGTCATTCTTGCCTCATTAGAGGTAGGCGCATCATGGTAGCCCATGAAGAACACAGAATTTCTTCCTTGCGAAAAAACCAATGATTTTATAAATAACATCATAAGGCATAATAAATACCTTATGATGTTATTGCTTTTAATCAGTTTCATTTTACGATAATAAGTTTTTGAATTAATTCAACATTATTGGTATGAACTTTTATAGCATACATGCCCTGCGATAATGTCCTTAAATCAATTACTTTATGTTTATCCTTACAATTCATTTCATTGGTTAAAACTATTTTTCCTAAAATATCTTTTATCTCTACTAAGCAAACACCATCATCAAATTTACCTACTAATAATATTTCAATTTTATTATTAGCAGGATTTGGCTTTATAATAATGCTGTTAGCATTATTACTTAAAGAATCTGTATTTGCAATCCTGTAAACCCCATTCTGTAAACATACGTTTGCATCATCATAAGAAACAGAATCATTAACCATTGCTATTCTTGTTCTCGCTCTTTCTACCGCTTCGCCACCCACGTAGGGGCATTGATTTGCTATGGTAAATATTCCTGCATAATTATCAATGATGTATTGTAAATCTTCCCCCTTTTCCAAATAATTTATTTCTATCTCATTCATATAAGCAGAATTTATTTCGGGTAATTCACCGTTTACAACATAATCATTCTGATATTCGGCATTACTCAGATTATCATTAATTATTGCTTCTCTTTGAATGTTTATATTATGAATAGTCTGGTTTAAGAAATTTATTGCATTAATAAATTGTTCTCTCAGCAAGCCTTCATCGTCTTCTATTATGCCCTCATCAATCATTACAAGGCTATCATTGAACATTTCAATTTGCTGATATGCGCTATCGGCTATTGTCAACAATGTAGAATCATAAGTATAAGCAGCACGTAAATATTCTTCCACATCATAAAGATATGCCACAGGCTCACCCTGTTTATCTGACATAAACTGGATATAGGTTGAATCACTAAACCATAATGCAGAATCATCTGCTAATTCCCTGTAAATATATTCTGCTGTTATGGCTTGCGCCTCTTTCGAAATTTCTTCTGAATCAAAAATTCCTGATTCAATTAAACTGTGAATGGTAGTGTCTGCTAATGCAGGAGGTGAAGAGCTACACACTGTAGATGAAGAACAATGAAATGTATTACCGCCATTTGTGCGCTGAAACCAAACAGTAGGCGTTACCACAGGATTATAAACAGAACCTAAGGTAGAATCCACCGTAAATAAAGATTGGAAAATATAAAATGGATTAGTTGTTAAATTTAATCCGCCAAAAGTGCTTAAAAAGGGTCCGTTCCATTCATTGCCATGATGTGGTTGTGTTCCCATGTAGGTAGGATTAGTCGGGCTGCCTGTGTTCAGGTACAATCCTACATAATGCCTGTTCATTTCATTGCCTTTAAATACCGTACTCGGATTAGAACCGCCAAGGTTAAAACCTCTGTAAGTGGAATCAGCCATGTTACAAGAAACCGTAAGTTTATTGTTGCTGTTTCCTATTGTGTAACCCATAGAATTTCCTGTTATTCCACTGCTGTATGTCCCTTCTACATTGTTGCAACTTACATTACTCCTTTGGTTTGCAAAAACTGAAATGCCGTTACCATTTCCATTAATTTTAACATTGTTATATTTTACTTTGGCAGTGTTCAACGCACCTGCATAAATACCATGTAAGGCATTGTTAAGATATAGTATATTGTTGCTTGCGTTGTAGCGAACAAAGGTATTTGCATTGCCCTCACTCATCCAAATACCATAATGTGCTAATGACAAACCCGAAGTTGTCATTCCGTTAATGGTAATGTTATTGTTGGTTGCATACATAAACTTTGCAAATGCATTACTCAGCATTTTTATTGCTATGTGACTTGCCGTAATAGTGCAGTTAGAAACAGTATTAGTACTCAACATTGGCGCGTTCATTTGTTCAACCCCTGTTCTTACATTAAGCAAATGTATAAAAGTTGCTGTTAGTTCAGAGCCATTAGTATAAATACCTCTGTAACTGCTGTCAACGGTGGTGTAGCTCCATGCCTCAGGCAATACTGTTAATTTGCCTGAATGGTTGTTGTTTTTTATGCTTGTTATGGCTGTACCTCTATAAGGGGTATTGTAAAACGTATCGTAATTAATGTTTTTAAAGACACTGCGTTTTACATTGAGTATGCTACCAATACTCACAATGCCAGTGTTCAGGTTGTTAAAACTGTTTAACTGTAATGGCAATGTTCCGCCAATCGTCCCAATCCAGTCATTCAATAAAACACCACATTCAGGCTTAGAGCCATGTGTATTTTGTCCTGTGTAGTTTTGTTTAAATGCAGTAAAATCAAAAGTTGTTTGCTCTACCTTTAGTGTAGTGCCGTTGTAATAGACATTTGCAGATGGTGGCACATACACTCCCAGTACAAAGTTTTTGATATATGCGTTTTGTAAGGCTGCCTTTGCTTTGTTGTTGGCTAATATTGTTGTGTCACCATCGGCAACGGTGCTGCCTTCGTGCACCAGTAACTCTCCGTAGTCCATCACTGTAATGCCTCTCCACATGGCAAGGCAACCCATCACAAGGCTGCTGTCAATATCCAAGTAGCCGCCATTCTGCACTATTATATGCGCACCTGCATTCATATAAACGTTGCAACGCATCAATTTTAAGGTGTCGTTTACAAACAGTGTGCCTTC
>DKKR01000006.1 GCA_002455375.1 Bacteroidetes bacterium UBA6661 | reverse complement strand
TCTTTAGAAACTTTCTTTGGAACCTTTGCTTTGAATAATGCTTTTATTTCTGATGCAAAAACCAACCGCTCACTATCCATATAGTAGCGCAAAGGCTTTTCACCAAAACGGTCTCGTGCTAAAAAAAGCTGTTGCAACTTATTGTCCCATATTGCAAAGGCAAACATACCATCAAAATCTTCGAGACATTTCTCACGCTTATTGTCAAATGCTGCAAGAATCACTTCCGTGTCGGAGTGCGATACGAACTGATATCCTTTCTTTTCAAGGTCAGCNNACTTGCTTCTTCAGAAAGGTCAATGATAGCCAATCGCCTGTGAGCAAGACCAAGATTTTTCTGTTCATTCATCCAAACACCTTCACCATCGCTCCCTCTGTAGGAAATGGTGTCTGACATTTGTTTTAATACTGATAAATCAACGGGTTTATGCTGAAAATTGATAATGCCGGCTATACCGCACATATATTTGTTCTGATCAATAAATTTGAAAGTGCAAAATTAGATTTTCCACCTTACCAAATTGCATGCCGATGAAATTAAATATGATGATAGGGATGCTTGTTCAGGATGGTAAATGCTCTGTAAATTTGTTCGGCAAAAATCAATCTTGCATGCGTATGGGTGAATGTCATTTTTGACAGGGCGAACAGCTCGTTAGATCGTGTATAAACTTTTTCAGAAAAACCATAAGCTCCACCTGCAATATAAACCAACTGCCTGAAATTTTTAAGCCTGAGCTGCTCAATTTTTGCAGCAAACTGAACCGAAGTGTATACTTTGCCTTTTTCGTCCAGAAGAATTACATAGTCATTTGGAGATAACTCTTTAAAAATATTATCAGCTTCAACATCCATTGCCGCTGTAAGGTTTTTGTTGTTTTTAGCCTCTTTGAGGTACTTTATTTCAAAACCGTTAAACCTTTCCACCCTATTAGCATATTCTACTATAGCAGCTTCGGCAAAACTGTCCTTATTCTTTCCAATCATCAGCAATTTAATATGCATAATTTACGTTATTCAACAATGTTATATTACAAAAATCCGAAATTTAGTTTTGAAAGTAAATTTTTATGCCCTAATATTGTTTCGGATTTACTTTTAAGTGTTTAATTAGTATTGTAAGATATATGCCAAAATGCATTCATAAGTTTTTCATTCCCTTGCGCGCTTGGCTTGATTTTTGTCAGTTCACAAACATAATTTATCAATGATGAAAAAAACCATCAAGCTTCTTCTTTCAGTCCTGCTGATAGCTACCGTTGTAAAGGCAGCTGATGTTTTCGATGATATTGGCGCAGCCATTCGTTCGGGCGATGCCAAGCAGATTGCACGTTTTTTTAACAACAATGTTGATTTGACAATATTTAATCAGGAAGAAGTTTACAGTAAAGCCCAGGCAGAAATGGTGCTTAAAGATTTCTTCAGCAAAAACGCACCAAAAAGTTTTACTATCATCCATAAGGGTGTTTCCAAAGAAGGTGCACGCTATGCAATTGGAACATTCACAACAACACAAGGTCAGAATATCAGAACCTATTTCTTTGTAAAGGAAAGTGGTGGCACTGCTTCAATTCAGGAGTTACGCTTCGAAAAAGAATAAAAATATCTTCCCCACAGTTTTTTATAGCCTTATTCATACTTACATACGGCTAATTCATTCTTAGTATTTCAAAAAAATTGATTCTTACATGATTCTTTGAATCAAAAAGCTGAATTTTGCGGCAGAAATAATTATCATGGATTTAGATCAGTATATATTATTATCGCTTCAGGAAGATGTAGGTCCTGGCGATTTCAGTTCTCTGAGCTGCATTCCTGCACATGCAAGCAGCAAGGCCAAACTAATTATTAAAGATAAAGGAATACTTGCAGGTGTTGAACTTGCAGAACGCATATTTAAAACTGTTGATTCCTCACTTCAAATCAATATTCATATAAAAGATGGACAGCATGTTGATAAAGGCGAAATTGGATTTACCATAGAAGGAAGTGTTCTTTCTATTCTGAAGTCTGAACGATTAGTTCTCAACTGTATGCAGCGTATGAGCGGCATTGCCTCCACTACTCACTTATATGCCGAACAAGTGAAACATACAAAAGCAAAAATTTTAGATACAAGAAAAACAACACCTCTGAATCGTTATATTGAAAAATGGGCTGTACGCATTGGTGGTGGGCACAATCATCGGTTTGGACTGAGCGATATGATTATGATTAAAGACAATCATGTAGATTATGCAGGAGGAATAAAACAGGCAATTGATGCGGCAAATGTTTTCAGGAAAACCAGAAACCTGAATATTGCCATTGAAATAGAAACACGTAATTTAAACGAAGTCAGTCAGGTGTTGAGCACCGGTGGTGTAGAAAGAATTATGCTCGACAATTTTCAACCAACTTTATTAAAAGAAGCTGTTGCTTTGATAGGTGGTCGTTTTGAAACAGAAGCTTCCGGTGGCATTATACTACAAAACATAAAAGAATATGCTGAAACAGGAGTTGACTATATTTCTGTAGGTGCATTAACACATTCTTTTATAAGCATGGACATGAGTTTAAAAGCAACCCGATGAAACGCAGGTTGCTCGAATACTTATCTCTCATTATAAACTATACACGTAGAATTACACTGCCCGGCTTTCAGAAAATTCCAATTTATGATGTGGGCAAATTTTTTCTTCGTGAGTTGTTTAAAGGCGATTTACAAATTAGAGCAAGAGCAATTGCGTTTTCATTTTTTTTAGCCATTTTCCCGGCCATCATTTTTCTTTTTACCTTAATCCCTTATGTTCCAATAGATGGTTTTCAAGAAAGATTATTAAGTATTTTACAATCGCTGTTACCTTACAACACCTATGACACAGCATATAAGACAATTGAAGAAATTATTGTAAGGCAAAACGGAGGACTGCTTTCAATTGGTTTTATTCTGGCTTTATTTGTTTCTACCAATGGTGTGTTTGCACTGATAGAAGGTTTCAATAAAACCATCATGCATGAAAAACGTAAAGGCTGGAAACAGAGATTAGTTGCACTCTATCTAACCATTCTTTTAGCAACTTTATTGATTATTGCAATTTTACTCATTATCATAACTGAGGTTATTCTACATTATTTCAATAATCATATTCTTAACCTGAATCAAAATTCTGTTTATCTCTTGCTTGCCGGTAAATATCTAATCCTGATTTTGCTTTGTTTCACAGCCATATCATCACTTTACTTTTTTGGTCCTTCCGGAGGAAGTAAAAAATGGCATTTCTTTTCTCCAGGCAGTATTCTGGCAACAATACTTATTGCTGTTACATCCATTGCATTCAACTTTTTTATTCTGAATTTTGGACAATACAATAAAATTTACGGTTCTATCGGAACATTGATAGTAATATTAATTTACCTGAACTTTAACTGCATTCAATTACTAATAGGATTTGAACTGAACAATGCCATTGAAAAAGCAAAATTCAAACCTAATACAGAAGAAATTAAATCTTAAAAGACTTCCTTTCTTTCGGGCTGACTGATAGTAAAGTTTAATGGTTTTTTTACTTTATCCTGAAGTAATGCAAGGTCAATTACCTCACCCATTTTACTTACGTAATGAAATCTCAGCCCTTTAAGATACTCACTCTTGATGTCTTTAATATCTTTCTCATTGTCTTCACAAAGAATTATGTCTGTTATTCCTGCGCGTTTTGCAGCAAGAATTTTCTCTTTAATACCACCAACAGGCAACACTTTTCCGCGCAAAGTAATTTCACCTGTCATGGCTAATTTCAATTTAACTTTACGTTGTGTAAATGCTGATGCAAGGGAAGTGAGCATGGTAATGCCGGCAGAAGGACCATCTTTTGGAGTAGCTCCTTCGGGAACGTGAATATGAATGTCCCATCTATCGAACACATGATAATCAATACCAAAATCTGCTGCATGTGCCTTTAAATATGCTAAGGCAATTTGTGCGGATTCTTTCATTACTTCACCTAAGTTTCCGGTAAGCAACAAACGTCCTTTACCCCTGCTCAAACTCGTTTCAATAAATAAAATATCGCCACCGACTGATGTCCATGCAAGTCCTGTTACAACACCTGCAACACTATTGTCGGCAAATCTGTCGCGCAAAAATATTGGTGCTCCTAATGCTTTTTCCACTGCATCTTTATCAACCTTCTTATCATATTTTTCATTCAGTGCAACGCGCTTTGCAATGCTTCTGATTACTGATGCCAGGTTGCGTTCAAGACTACGAACACCACTTTCGCTGGTATAAAATTCAATAATATATTCAATTACACTGTTATTGAAAGTAGCATGGTGTTTCTTTAGTCCATGCGCATCCAACTGTTTTGGGATAAGATGTTTTACTGCAATCTGAATTTTTTCTTCAACAGTGTAGCCATTGATTTCTATTATTTCCATCCTGTCACGCAGTGCAGGCTGTATTGAACTCAAGCTGTTTGCCGTAGCAATAAACAGAACGTTTGACAAATCATAATCGAGCTCAATGTAATTATCATAAAAGGCATTATTCTGTTCTGGGTCCAACACTTCAAGCAGTGCTGAGCTTGGATCACCATGAAAATCGTTGGTGAGTTTATCAATTTCATCAAGCACAAAAACAGGGTTTGATGATTTTGCCTTTTTTATATTCTGAATAATTCTGCCGGGCATGGCACCAATATAGGTCTTGCGATGTCCTCTGATTTCTGCTTCATCACGTAGTCCGCCTAAAGAAACACGAACATATTTTCTACCTAATGCTTTTGCTACTGACTTACCAAGAGAGGTTTTACCAACTCCCGGAGGACCATAAAGACACATTATTGGTGACTTCATGTCTTTCTTTAGTTTTAAAACTGCCAGATACTCAAGTATGCGTGTTTTTACTTTCTCTAATCCGTAATGATCTTTGTCCAGAACTTTTTGTGCATTTTTCAGGTTAAAATTATCTTCAGTGAATTCACCCCAAGGCAATTCGAGTAATAAATCCAGATAATTTAAAGTTACACTGTATTCTGCTGCTGCAGGATTTATACGTCCTAATCTTTCAATTTCTTTATTGAAAGTTTCTGCTACATGCTTATTCCATTTCTTTGACTTGGCTCGTGTCTTTAATTGCTGCAATTCCTGATCAGGTGTGCTGCCACCCAATTCTTCCTGAATAGTTTTTAATTGTTGATTTAAAAAATATTCTCGTTGTTGTTTATCTAAATCTACTTTTACTTTATTCTGAATCTGCGATTT